>URWL01000065.1 GCA_900551465.1 uncultured Blautia sp.
AACAAGTATTATCTGAATGCAAAAACCGGTGTAATGTATAAAGGCTGGTATAAGATCAGCAACGGAAGATGCAGATACTTTGATTCACGTTCCGGAGTTATGAAAAGAGGCCTTACAAAAGTCGGAAGCTATTACTATTATTTTGATGGAAGTACAGGATGGGCAAAAACAGGATTCCTGAAGGCTGCCAATGGAAATACCAGATATTTTCAGCCTGGAACTTACCGGATGGCAAAAGGCTGGATGAAAAATGCCAAGAATCAAAAATGGTACTTCAGCACCAGCAATGGAATCATGTATAAGGGACTGAAAAAAATAGGAAGCTATTCTTATTATTTTGACGGAAGTACAGGAGCTGCAAAACAGGGATTTCTGACAGCAACCAATGGAAACACCAGATATTTCCGCGGCGGAACTTATCGGATGGCTACAGGATGGCTGTCTAATTCCAAGGGTGAAAAGAGATATTTTTATCCGTCAAATGGTATTATGTTTAAAGGACATAAGCGTGTTGCCGGAAAATGGTATTATTTTGACAAAAACTCCGGCATTGCCAAAGGCGGATGGGTCAGCGAATCAGGAAAGAAGAGATATTATGATCCGGAGACTTTTGTTATGGTTACCGGAACCAGAACGATTGGAAATGTTACTTATACTTTTGACTCTGATGGATATCTGATCTCTTCACAGGATAATGATGAGCAGCCGGACATTTCAACCCCAACATCACAGAGAACCATTAAGAATTATCTTCTTGGTGCCCTTCAGCCGGTAGGAAGGACTTTATATATGTGGGGCGGCGGACATGGATGGAGCGATGCCACAAGAAAGGGTATCAGTACCAAGTGGACATCTTTCTATAACAGTCAGAACAGCAGCTATAATTATAAGAATTATAACGATCTCAGTGAAGCGAATCGTGCGAAAGGCCTGGATTGCTCCGGTTACGTAGGCTGGTCCACATATCAGGTGATGCAGTCAAAATCCGGAGTTGGTTCCGGATATACGGTTGTTTCCGGTGAGATCGGAGGTCTTTATAAATCAAAAGGATGGGGTAATATCTATAACCAGAATTATCTCAGCAATACAGGCTATAAGCTTTATCCGGGAGATATCGGATATGATGCAAATCATACATGGATCATCCTGGGACAGTGCAGCGATAAGAGTGCGGTGATTCTTCATTCTACACCAAATGCAGGTGTTCAGATATCAGGAACTCCTACACCGAATGGAAATTATTCAAGCCAGGCAATCGCTCTTGCGAAGAAGTATATGGCGCGCTATCCGGGATACCAGAAGATGGGAGCTTCTTTCTATCATACATCCTCCGGAGCATATATCCGAAGAGGTAATTATTTCAGATGGAGCACAGATACATTAAGTGATCCAAACGGATACCGATATAAAACTGCAGACCAGATTCTTGCAGATCTGTTCAATTAAGTAATCTGCAGAAAAGGTTAGATCTGCTTATGGTAAAAATAACGGGGAGACATTTTCGAAAGGAAATGCTCCCCGTTACTATTGCACAATCATTAATAAATATTACAAAATTTTAAACTTTTGATCAATTAATACTTGCAATCCATGTAATCCTGTGTTAATATGTAAAAGAACTTGAAAAAGATATTTCGTAAATGTTACAAAACTTGTTAATTATAAGAGGTGAGAAACATGAAAAAACGTATTGTATGTCTGATGTTAGCAGTTATGATGATGGGTACACAGGTTGCTACTGTAAGTGCTTCCAGAGAAGAAGAACTGAGAGAGGAGCAGGCATGGACAAGTGCACAGCTTAATGCCACATATGCTCAGATCGATCAGTTTTATGCAGCAAAAGAGCAGCTTCAGAATGAGATTGCAGCATTGGACGCTAATCTTGTAAATGTCATGGTCTCCATTCAGACTCTGGAAGGAGATATCAGCAATAAAGAGGCTGATATCAAACAGACACAGTCAGATCTTCAGAAAGCTCAGAATGCAAAAGATAAACAGTATGCAGCAATGAAACAGCGTATCCAGTATTTGTATGAAAAAGGCGGAAACGATGCATGGTTCCAGATGATGGTAAATGCAGAAAATCTTTCCGAGCTTCTTACAAAGGCTGAGTATACTCAGAAAATGTATGATTATGACAGACAGAGTCTGGAAAAATATGTAAATACAATTGATCAGGTGACAAAGCTTGGAAATCAGTATCAGCAGGAAAAAGCAGAACTGGAAGGCATGAAGCAGGAATATGAAGCCGAATCTGTAAACCTCCAGGTTGCGATCGATGAAAGAAAAGCAACATCTGCAAATTATGACAATGAGATTGCATATGCACAGCAGATGGCTAATGAATATGCCGCTTTGATTCAGCAGCAGCAGGCGGAAATCGAACGTCTGGAAGCTGAGAGAATCGCAGCAGAAGAGGAAGCCAGACGTCAGGCTGAGCTTGCGGCAGCAGAGGAGGCAGCACGCCAGGAAGCAGAACAGCAGGAAAACACAACCGTATACGACGAAGAGGGAAATGAGATCGATCCTGAAGATGCAGCAGAAAACGGTGATGTTGTATATGATGAGAATGGAAATGAGATTGATCCTGATGAGATCCTCACAGAAGATGATGGAAATTCAGAAGGCGATGTTGAATATGATGAGTACGGTAATGTGATCGACAGTGACAATACTGTGGATCCAGAAGAATACGAGAGTTCAGGCTCTACAGGATCCGGCTCAGGTTCTTCTGTTGTAGATTTTGCAACACAGTTTGTAGGTAACCCATATGTTTGGGGAGGAACCAGCCTTACAAACGGAGCTGACTGTTCCGGCTTTGTACAGAGTGTTTATGCAAACTTTGGCGTAAGCCTTCCGAGAACATCATATGAGCAGCAGAATGCAGGTACAGAGGTATCTTATGCAGATGCACAGCCGGGAGATCTGATCTGCTACGGCGGTCATGTAGCTATCTATATGGGCGATGGAAAAATTGTACATGCTTCCAACTCCAGAGATGGTATTAAGATCAGCAACGATGCTACATACAGGACGATTCTGTCTGTAAGACGCCTTGTATAGTCTGAAAAGAAAATAATTGATGATATAAGGCCCCCTCAAAGTGAATCTTTGAGGGGGCCTTGGCTGTTCAGAGAAGTCGGAAAACCTGTTCCGCACAGGCTTTCATATTCAATCTGGCTGTCTGGGGATCCATGGCCTCCTCGAGAGTAGTAATTCCTCTTATGATAGGAAAGAAAGCATCGATACCGGCCTTATTGCAGGCTGAGGCTTCTTTTGTTACACTTCCGGCAAATGCAATGGTTTTTGCACCGTATTTTTTTCCAAGCCGTGCAACGCCTACAGGAGCTTTGCCCATGGCGGTCTGGTGATCCAGACGCCCTTCTCCGGTTACTACAATATCCGCGTTTTTGATTTCTTCTTCAAGATGTATGGCATTCAGAAGAAGCTGCACTCCGGGGGTGAGAACACCATTCAGGTAACTTAAAAATGCGAATCCAAGACCGCCGGCTGCACCGGCTCCTTCAGCAAGGGAATAATCTGTTCCAATAACAGAGGCGGTGACAGCTGCATAGTTAGCCATGCCTGCGTCAAGTACAGGAGCCGCTTCAGGAGTAACGCCTTTCTGAGGACCGTAAATGTAGGTGGCGCCATTAGGACCACAGAGAGGATTTGTGACATCACAGGCAATCTGAAAATGACATTGAGAGAGGAGCTCCATTTTATCTGACATATTTACAGATACGATTTTTTCCAGTGCCTGGCCCCCTTCTCCAACATCTTTTCCATTTTGATCCAGAAAAGAAAATCCAAGAGCTTTCAGCATTCCGATGCCTCCGTCATTTGTGGCGCTTCCGCCAATGCCGATGATAAAATTACGGATTCCGTTGTTTATGGCATGGAGGATCATTTCTCCCACACCGTAAGTAGTAGCTTCCTGAGGGGTGGCATGATCAGATAACATGATCCCTGCAGCAGAAGCCATTTCCATGATTGCTGTATTAGAATTTTCCAGATAGCCGTAATATGTTCTGACTGGATCGCCCATAGGACCTGAGACCGTCAGATCGATTCGTTTTCCGTTCATTCCTTCGATCAGGGCATCGGTGGTTCCCTCTCCTCCGTCAGCCAGTGGCTTTACAATGACGGTGGCTTCAGGATGAGCTGCAAGTATACCGGCTTTTACTGCTATTCCTGCTTCCATAGAAGTTATACTTCCTTTGAAAGAATCAACTGCTACAACAACTTTCATAAAAAACCTCCCGCTGATTTAAATCGAATTGATATTTATATTTTACCATGGAGAAGACGGTTATGATATGTTCTGCAGAATAAAATATATAAGATTTTTAAAGAATTTTTGGCATATATACCAAATACGTGACTTTTATACAGAAGATGTGTTACAATGGCAGAAAATAATCTGGAACATAGATATGTTCCAAAATAGAAAAGGAGGACATCTAATGAAAGTTCTTGTTTACAGAAAATGCAGTACCTGTCAGAAGGCTTTGAAATGGCTGGCAGCTCATGAAGTTGTTTTTGAGGAAAGAGCGATTGTAGAGGAAAATCCTACATATGAAGAACTGAAAGAATGGTATGAAAGAAGCGGGCTGCCTTTAAAACGCTTTTTTAATACCAGCGGAAATTTATATAAACAGATGAATCTGAAAGATAAGTTAAAGGACATGTCTGAAGAAGAGCAGCTGAGACTCCTTTCTACAGACGGAATGCTGGTAAAACGTCCGGTTGTTGTGGCGGAGAATTTTGTTTTGACAGGTTTCAAAGAGAAAGAATGGGAAGAAAATATTCTTTGAGTTTAATACTTTAATATTGTACCGTAAAAAATACTTCTGAAATATTGTATTTTTCCGCAGGATTGTGTATGATAGAAGACAATCGTAAAATGTTTAAAGGAAAGAGAAACGGAGGGATACATATGTCAGATCATGAAATGATCAATCTGGATGAAATGGGAAGTATGAAGATGAGCATGGAGGCGCTTCAGGAAGAACTTCTGAACAACCACCGTATTGATCCCAATCTTTATATTGAATATGATGTAAAACGAGGTCTGAGAGATTCTGCAGGTAAAGGCGTTCTTACCGGTCTTACAGAGATTTCTGATGTGACAGCCTATGACCTGATCAACGGAAGAAAAATTCCGGCAGAGGGAAGACTGTATTATCAGGGATATAATATCTACGATCTGGTAGCAGGAATGGAAGGACGTAAGTTCGGCTTTGAGGAAACAATCTTTCTGCTTCTTTTTGGGCGTCTGCCTTCAGAGAAGGATATGGAAATGTTTAAGGGCGTGATGGCGAACTTTGAAACTTTATCTGGTCGTTTTGTCCGTGATGTTGTAATGAAAGCATCAAATGCAGATATTATGAATTCCATGCAGAGATGTATTCTTACATTATATACTTATGATTCCAGACCGGAGGACACTTCAGCAGAAAATGTTCTTCGTCAGTGTATAGAATTGATTGCAAAGCTGCCGTTGATCGCAGTATACTCTTATCATTCTTATCGTCATTTCCGAAAGGATGAGACACTTTTTATCCGAAATCCACAGAAAGGTCTTTCTCTGGCAGAAAATATCCTTCTGATGCTGCGTCCGGACAGTGTTTATACAGAGCTGGAGGCAAAAGTTTTGGATATTGCCTTGATTCTTCACGCAGAGCATGGCGGAGGAAATAACTCTACGTTTACAACACATGTGGTAACATCATCAGGAACAGATACATACTCGTCTGTAGCTGCTTCCATCGGATCTTTAAAAGGACCACGGCATGGAGGCGCCAATTTGAAAGTTCAGGATATGTTTGAAGATATCAAAGCACATGTAAAGAACTGGGCAGATGAGGCAGAAGTGGAGGCGTATCTCCGTAAGATTCTGAATAAGGAGGCTTTTGACCGCTCCGGATTAATTTATGGTATGGGACATGCAGTTTATACTTTGTCAGACCCACGTGAAGTGATCTTGAAAAAATTTGCCAGGGAGCTGGCGGAAGAAAAAGGCATGATGGAAGAGTTTGCTCTTTACGAGCTGGTAGAAAGACTGGCCGGCCGCCTCGTAATGGAGCAGCGCCGTCTTTTCAAAAATGTCTGTGCCAATGTGGATTTCTACAGTGGGTTTGTTTATACCATGCTTGGAATTCCTAAGGAGTTATTTACGCCGATTTTTGCTATTGCGCGTATTCCCGGATGGAGTGCCCACCGCCTGGAGGAAATTCTTAATGCAAATAAAATTATCCGTCCTGCTTATAAATATGTAGGAAAGCATGCTGATTTTATTCCTATGCCAAAGAGAGACACAGGTGTCGATACAGCAGAGGCGCTGGAGGAACAGGCAGCGGCAGAAAATCCTGTTAAAGATATGTATGCAGCAGAAATCCAGACAGATGAAGAACAATCTTCTGAAAAATAATGGGCGTTGCTAACTATACGGAATTCTGTTATACTGAATAGAAATAAGGGAGTAGTCAGTATCATTAAAAGATCCGCGAAAGAATCCCGGGATACATGATGATATGGTGAGGTCAACATTCTGGAGTACATCCTGGCCTTGCCTGAAATGACGAGACTTATCTGCACTATGCGGAGAGTCTCGTTTTTTAGTGCAATAAAAATGGTTTATTTGTACTCATTTCTATTGCATAAAACGTTTCGTGACGATGGGGGCAGATGCATGCTGATATTTCTGTAAAAAATACCACAGGAGGAAAAGAAATGGGATTATGGGAATTGTTTGTGATTGCAGTTGGTCTGTCGATGGATGCCTTTTCCGTGGCAGTCTGTAAAGGGCTTTCTGTCTGTCAGATAAAGAAAAAGCAGGTAGTGACAGTTGGAATGTATTTTGGTATTTTTCAGGGAGTGATGCCTCTGATCGGATATCTTCTTGGAACCGGATTTCAGGAGACGATCCAGAGTATCGATCACTGGATCGCTTTTATCCTTTTGTCGCTGATCGGCATTAACATGATCCGTGAATCAAGAGGAGAAGCGGAAAGTCTGGATGCCCGTTTTGATTTTAAGGCGATGCTTCCGCTGGCTGTTGCTACCAGTATTGATGCACTGGCAGTAGGCGTAACATTTGCTTTTCTTAAAGTGAATATTGTGCCGGCAGTATGCTTTATCGGAATTGTAACATTTGTGCTTTCATGTGTGGGAGTTTTTATAGGAAACCGCTTTGGCTGCAAGTATAAATCAAAAGCGGAATTTGCAGGAGGGCTTGTGTTGATTATAATGGGGATAAAAATCCTGCTGGAACATACGATTATGGGATAAAATTATAAAAAATGCTGAAAAAAAATATGTATTCAAACGATTATTAGTTCGGATTGCATAAAAAAGAGCGAGATGTTATACTATAACCAAGAGGGATTTAGGAAATCCGTATATTGTAAAAATATTAATCGAGGGTCAGTATGAAAAAAGAAAGCGGAGGAGCTACTATTAAAGATGTTGCCAGGGAAACAAATCTGGCTATATCAACCATATCCAAATATATGAATGGAGGCAGGGTAAGGAAAAAAAATCAGGAGCTTATTGATGCCGCTGTCCGGAAACTGCATTATTTTCCAAATAATACAGCGAGATGGCTTAGAACCAGCAAATCTTATAGGATCGGAGTTGTATCAGGTATTGTAAATAGTCCTCATACCTCATCTATCCTGAATGAGATTGAGAAATACCTTCGGAATCAGGGATATTCCGTATCGTTTTTTAGTTTTGATATAAATCTGATAGATAAAAATCTCGATAAAACAAAGGGATATATTAGATACATGATAGAAAATGGTATGGACGGAATGCTCCTTACAATCCCGGGGAATTGTAATGGTAATCTGCAGCTTCCTGAAGACCTGGAGATACCGGTGGTCACGATTGAAGAAAACAGTGGTGTGATTCAGGGAGACTGTGTGCAGACAAGCTGTACTATAGGGGCTTATGAGATGACAGAGTATCTGATCAATCATGGACATCGGAAAATTGCTATTATTGAGGGGCGAAAAAATTCTCTTACAGCAGAAGAGAGAATGAGAGGGTATTACAGAGCCATGGAGGATTATGGAGTAGCGGTACAGCCGGAATATGTAGTTCGGGGAGAGTATAAGTATCAGGGAGGTTACAGAGGGATACATGAATTATGGAAACTGAAAGACAGGCCTACGGCTGTGTTTTCCACAAATTATGATATGAGTATGGGCGCTATGGAAGCTGTTTATGACTTGGGGATACAGATTCCGGAGGAATTATCAATGGTAGTTTTTGATGATTTTGAGTTATCTGTGATGGTAAAGCCAAAGCTTACTTCTGTGCGTCAGCCTCTGGTGGAGATAGCAGATGCTGCCTGTCAGCTTTTGATACGAAGGATACATGGGGATTATAGTGACTATCCGAGAAGGATTCGACTGAAACCTTTTTGTGTTTATCGTGATTCAGTGTGTGATCTGAATAGAAAAGAAAAAAATCCAGAAGAATAAAGATTTAAAAATGGGATTGCTGTTCTGTTGAATGGCAATCCCATTTTTTCAAAAAGAAGTTTCTTCTGTTTAT
>URWL01000066.1 GCA_900551465.1 uncultured Blautia sp.
TGCATTTCCAATATACTGTTAACCAGATAGGAAATTATCATAAACAAACCCGCACTGCCAACAGCACGAAATATAAAATTTTCCCGCTTTCTGCTGGGAATCATAAATAATCCACAGGCTGCAATAAGCTGCACACTATAGGATACTTTTTCCCACTGTTCCATCATGTTGAAACTCCCCCCATATAATTTGCCAGCGCCTGAAGAAATTCTCTCTTTCTGGATCGGCTGATCTTCAGCCATTCTCCGGCTATCTGAACATCATCCTTATTCACACTGTCTACATATTTCAGATTCACCAGATAACAGTTATTGCAGCGCTTAAAAGAAAGTCCCGTCAGCTTATCCTCCAAATCTTTCATAGATGCCTTCTGCTTATAAATACCATCTACAGTATGATAATACAGGTAATGCCCGTTTACTTCTGTATAATACAACTGATCTGTAGATATTTTTCGAATACCTCCAGGTACAGTCAATACAATATTTCTGGCTTTTCTACTGTTGACCAGATTAATAACGCTGCGCATTTTTACGGAAAAAGGATAATAATTCACCGGCTTTACAATAAAATCCAAGGCTCGAACTTCATAACCTTTGATAGCCATCTGCGCCATATTTGTAATAAAAAGAATGATCACATTTTCATCAATTTTACGTATATCTTTCGCAGTATCTATACCATTTTTTCCATCCAGTTCAATATCCAGACAGATAATATCACAGGAAAAGTCATACTGCTCCAGCAAACTTTCACCATCTGAAAATTCCTGCACCAGAATCTCCTCATGGTTTTCAATCTGAAGCCTATTAAAGAATTCTCTGAGCATATCCCGCTCCTTCTGTTCATCATCCACAATACAAACTTTTATCATAACTTCTCCTGTAACTTCTTATTATCTGCTCTGTTTCTTTGCTTCCCCTTCCGGGAAAATAATCTTATATACAAAGAAATAAATGACCATGGATACTCCACCTGTAATAAATGTTACCAAAAGATTATATATTCCCGGAGAAAAATGCTGCTGTGCAATCGGAAGCCATAGACCATTGATTGCATTACAAAACAGAGATATCAATATCCAGGCAATCACATACCACATAATCTGCCAGGAAACTTTCCCATGACTTTTAAAGGTAATATTTCTTTGTAACGGAAAATTAATACACTGGGCAAGAAAGGCTCCAATCTCATAGGAAAGAAAATATCCCAATCCACCTCCGATAATAACCTCTCCTGCAGCATTTCTTGCAATATCATATCCCAGGATATTCCATTTATAATGATATCCCATAAATTCTATCGGTATCTGAGGCCACATAAATTCTGTTCCGGCGAGCCCAATTCCAAATGCGTAAGGAAGGATCGTAAACATAATATACTGAAAAATTGTAACACTCAGACTGAACACATAAAAATAAAGAAGCTGGTGCAGCAGCTTTGCCGCTTTAGGATGACGATCTTCAAAAACTTTCCATTTTTCTTTCCATGTCTCTATCATCTGTCCACCACCTTAACTGCCGCACTTCCTTTTCCATGCCTGCTTTCTGCAAAAATACGTATTTCTTCAGCAGTACCTGGCTTAATGATCGCCATAGCTTCGCCATAATAAGTATCTGTAACATTTGACAGATAGCTTCTTTCATAAAAAGGACAGGCACTGCCAAGTCCCAGAAGTTTGCCGCCTTCTACTTTTACATTGATACTTCCCCGTTTCAAAGGCTTCACAATACCGTTATCATCTGTATACTGCATCCGAACATAGCACAGTTCATTTTTCCGGCAGACGATATCCATTTCGGGTTTTACTGTCAGCTGCGTTTTGCTTCCGGCAGTTTTTAATTCTTTTTCTGCCAGTATATGGTTCTCTTCATCATAGGCAACTGCCTTTACTGTTCCATCCCTATATTCAGTCCAAAAAACAGCCATGCAGTCATTCTTCATTCGTTTTGTACCAACACAAGTTCCATTGACAAACAGCGAAACATGGTGCGCTCTTGCATATACTTCTACTTTTGTTTCTTTGCCATCACATCCATGCCAGGACCAGCTTTCGATTGCATTTGACATTTTCCATGCAGAAGGAGAATGTTTCTGTTTTGCATACGGTACCGGAACTACTCCTATTCCGATTTTCTCCTGTTCAAAAGCTACTTTTGTATAAGTCATTTCCGCCAGAGGTTTTCCTGTCAAATCCAATCTTCCGGAACCAGCTGTTACCCATCCTTTTCCACTGTTGAAATTAGAAGCATATGCTTTGTATTCCCAGCTTCCGATTCCTACTTCCCCCAGATAATCTATTCCAGACCATACAAAATCTCCTATTATCCTGGGATTCTTTTTTGCCGTCTCCCAAAAACGGTATGCATCAGAACAGAAGGTTTCGCTTCCAAGGATCATACGATCCGGATATTTTTTCAGATCATGCTCATAACGTTTTATACCATAATTATATCCTGCAACATCCATTTTCGCAAAGGCATTTTTTGTTTTCAGGTCACAGGGATATAACGTGGCTCCGAATTTCATAAAATCAGCTCCCATGATTCCTGCCATCATATTAAAAAACTCACTGCCCACCGCTTTTTTCTTTTTTACATCCTTAGCCGCTTTCTCTGCTTTCCTATCACTGTATACTCCAAATCCCATAGAGCTTAAAAAGTTAAAGAAAATATTGATACCGCAGGTTACCGGACGTGTTCCGTCTATCTTATGAAGCCACTGTGTCATTTCACCACACAGTTTAATACCTCTTTTTTGAGCTGTTTCTGCCACTTCATTTCCTGTTGAATACATAATAACACTGGGATGATTATAATCTCTATCTACAATGGATTTAAGATCGTCTTTAAAATTTTTTTCTACCTGATCAGCATAGTCGTTCTGTGTCTTATGGATATACCACTCGTCTACATACTCATCTGTCAGCAATACTCCCAGTTCATCACAGGCACAAAGCATGGCCTCAGAGCAGGGATTATGTGCAGAACGGATTGCATTATAACCATTTTCCTTTAGCAGACGCACCTTTCGATATTCTGCGAAATCATAGGCGCAGGCTCCCAGAAGTCCATTGTCATGGTGTACACAGGCACCTCTCAGGATCACTCTCTTTCCGTTAAGCAAAAATCCTTTTTCTGTATCCAAAGAAACCATTCTGATACCAAACTGTTCTTCCTGTACATCTTTTCCATATGTCACCCGGCAGGTATAAAGCACAGGATTTTCAGTGTCCCAAAGCCTGGCTCCTTTTACTGAAATTTCCCGGACATATTCTCCATTCGTCTCCCCTTCTGCTGCCGCAACTACAGAACCATTTTTCTTTGTTTTAGGATCATATTCCAAAATTTCAGTCTTTATATAACCACTCTCTGTTGTTTTTACCTCTACTCTGATTTTGGGATCTCTATAATCCAATGTAGTTATCCTGATCCCCTGCAGACAGATATGCTGTTTTGGCATAAGATACAGCCATACGGGACGATATATTCCCGTTCCAGAATACCAGCGGCTGTTTGGCTGATTACTGTTAACTGTTTCTACTTTCAGTATATTCTCTTTTCCATATTCCAAATATTTTGTAACATTCACAAAAAATCCAGTATAACCATAATCATGAAAAGCAATTTTTTTGTCATTCATATATACTGTTGCCTTATGATAAACGCCTTCAAAATAAAATACGGCCTCCAGATCCTTCCAATCCTCAGGCGCAGTAAATATATTTTCATATGTATAATCCTTAGCATCAATCCATCCGTTATTTACTCCGCCAAGGCTGCTATCTTTTTTTTCATCCAGAAGCATTGCATCATGAGGAAGAGAAACGGCAAAAGCCGTTTCTTTTTTCCCCTTCTGATAACACTTCCAGTTTTCATGAAAAGATATTTTTTTCATACCCCTTTTTCCCTTCTCATAAATCCTGCTGCAATACAAAGTATTACGCCTGCAGCCATGACCGCTGCAATCGATACAATCGTTCCCACCTGTGTCGCATCTCCAAACATATTGATTCCCTGAAAAGAATCCACAAAAGAACCCACCTGGCTGGTCAGGTGACGGAACAATGCATAACTGTAACTCACTACAGAAACCACAACAAGTATATCTTCATCCTTTACTGCCAATACCAGATTCAGAACAATCCCTATCACCAGAGCCGCCACAATCGTAACATCCATTGCATTGTGTTCCGGTGCCCACATAATATATCTCACTAAAGAAATTACAGCCGCCACAACAGATGCCAAAATCACATAAAAACCGAATGTCTTATTTTTTAATATGCCCATTACTGCACCTCCACTTTAATGTTGGATTCCTTTTTGTCCTTTCCAAAACGTTTTTTCAGCAACATCAGTAAGGAAACTGCATCCAGAACTGCAAATGCCGCAATTAAACCGTACATAGTTGGCTGCCACCAGGGAGTTACAGAAACAACCTTGGAATCTACACTGTAACCATTCATGATACTGCTGTTTGCAGAAATATACAAATAGTCATGTACCGATTTTCTCAACAATCCCAGCAGATGTCCATCATCATTTTCTTTAATTTCCTGTACAATTGCCTTAGAAGTATCTCCTGCAAAATCCAGACAGAAATTATCTGTTCCTGCTGCCAGCGCTGATACAAAATGTCCTTTGTAAGTTCCCGCCGCACTTGCTACGGCATCTGTCTCCTGCTGTCCGGTAAAGCCCCATTCTTTCTCTATTACCTGAGTACAAAGAGCTGTACTGGAAGAACACCATACCATACCAAGACGGTTAAATCCATGCATCAGAGCCTTGCCTTCTGCTGCCGCAACTGCGCCTTCCACACCTCGTAATGAAGTTTCACGAAAAGCCTGTTCATTAAAAAATACTGAAATCCCTTCACGGTTGTTTTCCTGATCATTTCCAACAACATGCTTTGCCCCTGCATGTACACCTTTTGCCTCCATAGCCTGTACTTCCGGTGTCTCACATAGATAGTTCATCACTGCGTCTTCAGAATAATATTCAAAATTTCTTCCGCCAAAAGGTGTTCTGTGCAGATTCACACCAGGCATCCAATCTTCCATCATGCCAAGATAGAGACATTCTTCAGCCATCAGCTCTCCACGACGTTCCATCAGATTTTTATTAAAAGTAGATGCCAATATGATTTCTGTAGGGAATGCACAATCCTGTCTGTCATCTCCGTATTTTTCTTTATTAAAGGTTCCACCTAAACCATCTGGTCCGTCACCGGCAAGAATAGCCGGTTTTCCAACTGTTGCCACTTCTGCCGTACCAAAATTATCTGCTACGGAAACAGCCAGTTCCTCAATGGTAAACTGATTCAAATATTCTTCCCACTGTTCATCTTCATAGTCAAGACCAATCATTGCCGCCAGTGGAATACCCTTATTTTCACCCTGAGTATATTCGCTGACAGAAGGAGCATCTTCTGGTTTTTTATAATAGTCCCCGGCTAAAACCTCTATCATTTCTTCTGTCAGGGTAATCTGTGTTGCCTCTTTCGGATATGTAGCTGCCCAATCATCTCTGGAAAGATAAGTCACAGCACCTTCCTGCCAGTAATTCAGGTCTGCATCTGCAAACTGGTTAGTTACCTCCTCACCTGTATAAGGAGAATATTTATATGTATCCCGGTCAAACTTCTCGTTCCATGTATAGGTTTTTTCTGCATTGCCATCTGCTTTTGTACCCATACAGTCTACCATCCCCTCTGCCTCTTTTGCAGCAAGCACATTATTTAAAGCATCATGGGCGTCATCACCAATGGAGATATAATAGTCACCCTCGCTCATGATATACCCTTTTGCATTGATATAATCATAGCTGGCCAGCAGATACTTGTCGCACTCTATAGTCAGAGTTTCACTTTTTCCCGGCTCCAGCATTTCTGTCTTACCAAAATTCAAAAGCTGGATTGCAGATTTTTCTACCAGATTTTCTTTTTCATAATTTCCATAAGGTGTCTGTGCATAAACCTGAATAACCGATTTTCCAGCCACATCTCCGGTATTTGTTACAGTCACAGTCACATTAATCTTATCTCCATCCACAGTCACATCATCCAAAGTCTGTTCAAACTCTGTATAAGAAAGTCCGTAACCAAAAGGATAGGTTACTTCCTTTGCATAATCCCATTTCCCGTCAAAAGAAGAGCCTGCCTCATCATCTGCATTTCCCTGTTTCAAAATCACATCTTCATAACGGGTTTCATAATATTTATAGCCAATATAAATACCCTCAGCCTGAACCGTAGACCAGGAAACACCTGCATCGTCATCTTCTACCGCTGCCAGAACTTCTTCAAGATTTGCCCAGTTCTGATTATTAAAGCTTCCATTTACTACTGCCGGTGAAGACAGGGAATTAGCCGCATAGGTATCAGTAAGATGTCCGGATGGGTTCACCTTACCCGTCAGTATATTAGCTACACCCTCAAATCCGCGCTGACCCGGAAGACCGATCCAAAGACATGCGTCTACCCCATATTCCTCCAGCCATTCCAGCTCCATAGGGTTTCCACTGTTGATTAATGCAACCACTTTATCAAACTTACCGGAATCTTTAATCATCTGAAGCATATCTTTTTCATCCTGATGTAATGCCAACTGACTGATTCCTTCATAGGAATCCTTTAATTCAAGTTCCATACCTTCGCCGCCTTCGCGTGCAAACATAACAATTGCAACATCATTAAAATCTTCTTCCCAGGAAGCTTTCAGCTCATCTGTATAAAAAGAGATCGGTTCTTCACCCATGGACTTTACACTGGTAGTTCCGGTAACAAAATCATATGCACCGGTTCCACGAACAGTTTCACTGGCCTTATATGCATCATATAAAGTATCGTTGACAGCAAAACCGGCATCTGTCAATGCCTGATATAAATCAATGTTATACTCCCCCTGATAGCCCTTGGACCCAGCAGATGCATTCTTATATAACGGCTGTGCAACTGCATGTCCAAACAGTGTTACTCTGGTTTCTTCAGAGGACAGTGGAAGCGCCTGATTTTCGTTTCTCAGGAGAACAGCGCCTTCCTCTTCTTCCTGTACCGCCTGTGTATAAGTATCCTCAATCAGTTTCTGAAGGTTCTCCGGGTTTAATTTTCCGTATTCACTTTCATAATAAGTAGTATCTTGTGAAGCATCTCCTTCGTTTACAATTTTACTTGTCTGAATCCCCAACGCCTGGTTAATTGTCCCTGCATATCCGTTCATGCAGTCCATGCCTACAATAGATAATACCAACAGGCATGAAAATACAGACGACAGCCCTGTCCATAATCTGGAATGTTTCATTTTATTTTTTCCTCCCTTTTTTCTTCTCATATCCGCGCTGATATTGATTAAGCACATTGTACATATTTTTGTACAAAATAACAACAAAGATTCCTATTCTGTCTCTTTGTGGTACATATCTTGCATATATATCGGAAAGCTACCTCTGTTTTTATACACATCTGCATAAAAAAAGAAAAACAGTCATAAAATCTATGCAACATAGCTTTATAACTGTTTTCCGTCTCTACTTTATCCAATATATAACTATTATCTTGTCACCTTCATTTTTTCCAGCGTCCAGAAACCTCCCCGGAATTCCTCTGCTTCCATCTTCAGAGTATGCACCGGAGTTTTTCCGTAAAATCTGGAGGAGAAAACCACTTCTCCCTGATTTACATAAATTTCCATTGCCGAGGTATCCGCAAGGATCCTGATATCTTTCACCTGTTCTACACAGGCATTTCGGCTCCTGCGTCCTGCCCCGGCCTCCTCGTTCATTGTAAGAGTCAGAATTCCGTCTTTGTGCTCCAGTGTAAAGATATCTGTGAGAACCACCTTCACAGGTCCTTTTTCCAGCTGAAGCTCCAGATCAAAGGCTCCTTCTGTCTCCACTTCTCTGTCCTCCTGAGACAATTTCTTTTCCCAACGGCGGAGATTCATAAGCTCTTCCACAGGATACTGGTATATTTTTCCGTTCTGGTATCTCAGTTCTCTTGGAACCGTCAGACAGTGCTGCCAGCCTTCTTCCAGAGTACGGTTCTGGTATTCCTCGTCCGCATCCGGCATTCCCATCCATCCAATAAGGAGCCTTCTGCCTTTCTGATCCAGAAAGGTCTGAGGGGCATAAAAATCGAATCCCATGTCCCATTCGCAGAAATCCTCAGCCTGAACTTTCTCCTCTTTCATCACGAAATATACGGAAAGATAAATGTTCTGATAACGGTATTTTTCTCTTTTTACACCCTGGGGAGATACAGAAAGGATTTTCTGTCCATCCAGTTCAAACACATCCGGACATTCCCACATATATCCAAATGGCTTTTCTGTCGTCAGTTCTCCGTCAAATTCCCATTTTTTCAGATCTTCTGAACGATAAAACAGTACTGCTCCCTGATCATTTTTCTTTCTTCCTCCAAGTACCATGTGATAT
>URWL01000067.1 GCA_900551465.1 uncultured Blautia sp.
CTTTACTAACTGATTCATTTTCTTTGCTCCTTTTTACGCATATCTCTTACAGATTCGTAAGTTCAGAAACCACACGGGCAAGAAGTGTTCTTGGAAGGACTACTTTTTTGCCTGTTTTTTCTGCAAACATACGCTTCATTTCCTGTGTATACCCAATACAGTCCAGGACGATAAGATCACCGTCCATATCTTTTACCTGTTCTGCAGCCTCCTCCAGGGCATCCCATTCCCCATAGGGAGAAGCTGCCACAGCTTTTACCTGATCTACATATTTTTTCCATTTTTCCTCACACTGCACGGTCTGCAAAGGCGATGGCGTCATACAGATGATGCTGGATTTTTTTGTCATCAGAGGTACCAGTCTGTCCAGGAGCTCGCAGGGATAGATCAATGGAATATTTTTCGCAGAAAGAGTTTCCGGAAAGCTTCCGGTGCAGAACATCATCACTAAAGAACAGCCTTCTTCTTCCATTTTGGTAATGGCATTCTGAAGTCTGGGAAGAATATGACGTTCTGCAAAGGTTACAGAGCTTCCGTCTGTAAGCCTTGACACCAGAACATAATCTTCCGGTCCCGGTGCAAAGGCTTCGATCTCTTCTCTGGTGAGGCCGTCCAGCCCTCCGGCCTGCACCAGCTCCAGAGAATCGTCAAAAAGTTCCATAATATCTTTCGTGACATCCACTCTGGGAGACTGTCCGATGGTAACTGCGCCGATCTTCATAGGAACTCCTCCTTATTCGTTTCCGAGAGTCTGGAAATGCTTCAGATCTCCATAAAGTTTAATCAGTCTTGCATATTCCTCTTCATCATAGAATTTACACTGACCTTTGCCAAATGCCTTTGCAACTTCAAGCATAAAGCGCGCCGCCTCTTCTACATCTGAAGCATGGGTAGCTCCTGTAGCACATCCCGGTACCATGGTTTCCGCTGTAATCGCCACACCTACTACCGGTGCGTTGGTTGCCGTACATGGCTGAAGAACGCTGTTGATATGATGTACATCATTTCCATATGGTGTGATATCCTGCAGAGCCAGAGGGAATACATAGGGAAGTTTTCCGGTTGTGATCTGCATCAGATCGAGAAGATCTTCGGAAGTTCTTAAGATATATCCCTCTTTTACTGTCGGTGAAATAGCAAAGCCTCTTGTGTTGATTACACGGTTGCCTTTGGTCGTATCAACAGACAGAATTGCATCCAGTTCAGGAGAAACCTCTTCTCTGTTTACTTGAGACATTTCTACCGGAGATCCCATAAACGGAACAGGATCATGAGGTGCAGTCGGTGCATCCGGGCAGATATGTGTGGAAATAAATACATCACCTTCCAGGAAATCTCCTTTGTTCTGCATATCAAGAAGCTTTGCTGCAAGAGCAACTGCACAGAGAGCACCGTCGCCGTCAGAAACAAAACCGATTCTTTCCGGACGGGCACCGATACCGCCAAGACGTCCCAGAAGACCAATGGTAGGAGCGTCTCCGCCGTTCATTTTTCCTCTGGTTCCCGGAATACGTACTTTCAGCATATCAGTACTTCCTTTTGGTCCCACCAGCTCATAAACTTCAATATTTGCATCCGGTTTGATACCAAGAAGATATTCCTTTACTTTTTCTCCGGTTACATAGGTGCTGTCAAGCACTTCATAAGCATCAATAATGTGTTTCATTAACATAAGTATGTCCTCCTTTATTTATCAAGATAGATGATCAGTTCTTTTTTTATTACGTCTTCAGTGGCTTTCAGAAGCTCCGGTGCATACATTGCAGGGGAAAGCTTCAGGTTCTTTTTCTCCGTAGCTATTACGTAAACCTCAAGCCCTTCCTCCATCATGGCAGTGGTCACAGGCTCGCCGGTTTCGGCATTGATCGTCATGATCAGATCCGGGAAGGTTGCCAGACGGACACCGTCTTTTTCCGCTGTTGCGTATTCATTCCAGAAAGTAAGCTCACATCCGTCTACTGTTGCATAGCCCACATCAAAACCACCTGTGGTCTCAATGGAGAAATTTTCCACTTTTCCTTTTGCAAGAACCTTTCCATTAAGGAAGGAGCATAACTGCCGGATTCCCTCTTCTACAGAAACTTTCAGCCCTTTCAGAAATGCTTTTCCGGTTTCAATGGCAAACTGTACGCCTCCCGGAGCTCCGTTCTCTTTTGCATAGGAAACTTTTACCGGATTTCTGGCTACTGCAACCAGTCCGCCGGCCTCAATAGAGGCCAGACGTACCAGCTTGGATGTATGCTCAATACTTCCTTCGAAGAAACATTCTACATGATCTCCTGTATCAGGATTCCCTCCTACACAGGCCTGGACTGTTTTGTAATCTTTTACTTTATGAAGATTCATACTGCCCATGACTCCTGTAGGATGGGCACGTCCGTTACAGGGGACATCAACAACAGGAAGACCAAGGATCGCCGCCTGAAGCCATCCGTTCACTGTAGCTTCTCCGCCCTGCTCATTGGTAATGATCCCAGCAATGGGAAAATCACAGTTTTTTTGAAGGATCTCTACTGTTTTGGCCAGATCTCTTGGTGTCATAAACTGATTTTCTGCGTTGGGAGCGCCTACCAGTGACGCTGTCAGTACAATGTCATCATCCTTTAGATCCTCTGGCTGTATCAGTCTCAGATCTGTATACTGAACGGCAAGCTCTGCATATTTTCTTCCTTTTTTTGCATCTCCGCCGCCACCGCCGCCAAGAATGGTTCCTCCATAAAGGGCAGCGTCAAGAAGTTCTTCTGTCAGTCGGATTCCTTTGTTTTTCAATTTATCCACTCTTCTTTCTTTTATTTATAATTGTTATTTTTTCTTACCAAGGGACAGCGTTGCAGTGAAGAAACTGTACAATGCCGCGCCGGCAAGGGAACCTGCACCCAGGATATTCAGTGTCTGCTCATTCTCTTTATTACGTCTTACAAGGACATATCTGATAAGAAGAGCGATCAGGATGGTAAGTCCGTTGATGGTAGAACCTACCAGAAGACCTGTTGCAAAAAGGATACCTACCTGTCTGGATCCTCCAAGAAGCTGGATGATTGCACCAGGAATTGCCCAGATAATCAGCCATTTTGCCACGCCTGCTCCTGCGCCTGCTTCGATGGTTGCTGCAAATGTAGCATCAACCGGGGCAAAAAGACCCTGGTCAAAATATTTATTTGCCATAATGGCAACCAATACAAATGCTACTACAAATCCGATCATTTCAGAATAATACTGCTGCTTTCTTCCTTCCAGTTCCAGTTCTCTGTCCTGTCCGCAGCCACGAAGGATATAACCGCATTTCAGGTCGTATGCCATATCAGAGAACGCCGGTCCGGTTGCAGAAGTATAAGCCACCAGGATTCCAAGAGGGATTGCCGGGAAACCGATGAGCATACCAACAATCAGGAAAATAAGAGCTGTTGCAAATCCCGGAAACCAGCCGGAATGCATTGCAGAAATACCAACGATCAGTTCAGAAGCAATGGCTGCAAAAGCAGAGAAGATCACCCAGATGATAAGCTGGAAGAAATTCATTTCAGACCAGATACCTGTGATCACTGCAAGAAGCACTGCTACTACAAGATATGCCACGTAACCGCCGCCAAGGGCCTTTTTCATGTTTGCCATACTTGAAGAAAATTTACTTGCCGCACTGTCTCCATCGCTTTTCTTAAAGAGCATACGTCCGCACTGTACCAGAGAAATGATACCTGCACCGATCATGATGCCATGAGGCATGTACTGGAACATCTGCTTTGACATCAGATCAGCGCCTTCTCCGAAAAGGTTTGTGATAATCGGAAGACTTGTTCCAAAAATATCAGATAAATCCGTTTGTTTTGATAATACCAATTACAAGACTTCCAACGCCAAGGGCTGCCATAGCGGCAAAATCACCAAACCAGGAAACACCCAGAAGGTCGGTAGGTATACCGATCATCTTACCGCCTATACCGATTGCCATACCTACTAAAAGCAGCAGGGCTTTTTTACCCTTTTCTACAACAGCAAGGATAGACTGTGCTGATGCCACACCTGGAGGCCATGCCCCTTCTGCTGGGAACATTTCTGAATCAAAGGTTTTATAAAGGATTGTTGCATCGATAATCGTTGCCAGGAAAGAACCGATCAGCATCGGAAACATCAGTTCCGGTTTTCCCATGATCACTGGTACGCCAATGGGCAGCAGGAAACAGTTGGCTGCGGAAAAGGTCGCACCGGAAATGGATGTCTGGATCAGGTTCTGACAATGGATACTCTGATATTTTTTCAGGACTGCAATAGGAATACGTGAAATAATGATAGCGAATAATGCACCTACAATGGACGTATTAGGAGCCACGCCGGTACGTACGATCAGCTCAAGACCAATGATCGCACCAAGTATACTCATCACAATGTTAAGGATCAGTATATGCGGTGCATATGCTTTGGGATGATCTGACGCATGAATATGAAGCTGTGTGTAATCTTTGTTTGTGTTGTTACTCATGTTGTTCATTCCTCCTTGGTATAAAAATAGCCGATGCAGGCTCGCCCACATCGGCTTCACGCTTCTTGTAATGAGATAATATCACTTTAAATCAATAAAGTCATTGTTTCCGCGGTCTCTTTTTTGATACCAATATTGTGCATTGTGCACATCTGTATATTATCTATACTTCTTTTCTTGTGTGTATTTCTGATTGATGTTTAATTTTTTTGTATTTGTTTAGTTTTATTGCATATATGCCCGTAATCTGCAGGCGAATTCCAGCTGTTGGAGTGCATCTATATCATCCAGGTCAATATTCAGGATCTCTTCGATCTTGTGGATGCGGTGTGCCATGGTATTTCTGTGGAGAAAAAGCGCCTCTGCTGCCAGTTTTCGAGAACCATGCTTTTTGGCAAGCATATCTATGGTTTCCATAAGAAAGCTTTCATGAGCTCTGTCATATTCTTCCAGGACTCCAAGTTTTTTTTGTACAAAGTCCTTTGTTTCTTCCCGTTGTGCTGTATGCAGGAGAATCCGGTCATACTGCAGGTCTGAGAGGAATACACACTCCTTTTTCTCCTGCTTGATCTCCCGGATCAGGAAGCTTTCTGTAACAGCCTCATATACGGAAGGGATATCAAGATAATCAACGATTTCATCACTGAGAACTACAAAGCAGCCGCTGTTGTTTAATTCTCTTGTTTTTTCGGCAAATTCCTGAGAAATCTTTAATAAAAGCTCTCTGGGTACATCTGCATCTATAATACAAAAACAGGATTTTTTTCTGGTAACGACTACTCCCTGAAGATAATGACAATCCAATATCCGTCCCATTTCCCGGATCTGTCCTTCCCTTTTCATCTCCAGCAGTGTAGAATTACGACCTTTATCTTCCAACTGAATCGTAATGATCCTAATCGGAGGCGATGGCCAGTGAAGAGCAAGACACCGATGCTCTGCTTCTTCCTCCTGAGTGATCTTTCCGGTAAGGAGTTCCAGAAACAGACGATGATCCTGCTCCAGCTTACTTTGCCGTCCGATCCGATATCTGGTGTCCATCTGTATCTGATTTTTTGCCTCAACGATCGCCACCATTACCGGGAAAACCAGATCCTGAAATCCGGCATTGTTATTCAGGAAAAATAACGGAAGAGCCAGTTCGTCGGCCAGCTGCAGTGCCTCTTTCGGAAAGGTATCAAAAAATCTTGTTTTTATGGCCAGTGCAGAAGCATTGGCTTCATTCATGGTGCGGATCAGATTCAGGAGTGCTTCTTTATCATTCCGGATAGCATAGCCTGTTGTGATCATCAGAAGATGTTCTCTCAGCCATTCCTTTACATTTGGCTGTTCCATCATGTCGTAAGCCACTACTTTACGCATAATCCCCTTTTTTCCTGCTACCAGGGTGGCACTTCCGTTGCTCCATATTTTTTCAATGTCTTTTACATAAAGATCCATAAAAGAATCTCCTTCTCTTTTTTGATTCATCCTGTATATGTATTTTTAATTGGATATCAGGACAGTCCGGTGTACTTTTTTTCTTACAATAAGGAAGCAGCCCACCTGAAGGATGATGGTTGCAATCCAGGATGCCGGATAAGAAATAAAAAGAACCTCCAGACTTCTATGTGCAGGAAAGATCATAAAGATCCAGATAATTCTCATGCCTACGGTTCCGATCACAGAGAGGATCATAGGCACTGCAGAATGGCCCATACCACGCAGAGCTCCGGGGAAAAGATCCATTATGCCACAGAAGAAATATGGAACGGTAGTAAAAGAAAGAATTTCCATACCACAGCGTATTACCTCTGCCTCATCTGTATAGATCTTAAGCAGCTCTGGTCCGAAAATATAAGCACCGCAGCCCAGAGTCAGGGATATACCTACGGTAAGGATCATACAGTGAATAAGAACTTTATCCATTCTTTTTAATTTTCCTACGCCATAATTCTGGCTGGTAAAACTCATACATGCCTGCGTAACAGAATTTGCCGCTGCATAAAGAAAACCAAAAATATTGTTGGCTGCAGTATAGCCTGCCATTGCCACAGAACCAAAGGAATTGACCGAGGACTGAAGCAGTGCGTTGGAAAAATTAATCACTGTGCTCTGCAGACCTGCCGGAATTCCTACCTGAAAGATCTGTTTCAGATAAACCCACTTCAGAGTCAGCCGGGAAAAACGAAGCTGATAGCTTCCTTCTGATCGATAAAGACAACGCAGTACCAGTACACAGGAAATCATCTGAGATACCACGGTTGCAATTGCTACTCCCGCTACATCCAGATGAAAGCAGATTACAAGGATCATATTCAGAACTGCATTGATCACTCCGGAAATGATCAGAAAAAGCAGCGGACGTTTTGTATCTCCTACAGAACGAAGGATAGCTGCTCCATAATTGTACAGCATAAAAAACGGCATTCCCATAAAGTAGATGCGCATATAGAGTGCAGACTGCCCGATCACGTCTGCAGGAGTCCCCATAAGCTCCAGCGCGCTTCTGGCAAATCCCAGTCCTACAAGAGCCATCAGGATTCCGCTTATGAGAGCCAATGCGATGGAGGTATGTACGGTTTCAGACATTTCCTTTGTTCTTCCCGAGGCATAAAACCGGGCACTGAGTACATTTGCTCCCAGAGAAATCCCAATAAACAGATTGGTAAATACGTTGATCAATGCGGTAGTAGAGCCTACTGCCGCAAGGGCAAGGCTTCCGCTGAACTTTCCCACCACCACGATATCCACTGCATTAAACATCAGCTGCAGGATGCCGGACAGCATCAATGGAATAGAAAATGAGATCAGCTTGGGCATAATAGGCCCACTGCACATATCAATCTCGTATTTGTTCTTCTTCAATTTTCCTCTCCTCTTTCCTTTTTTCGTATTTTAATTTCTGGAATGATCGATTATTCGGACAGGCTTCCCAGATAATAAAAACCTTTACATTCATCCAGTTTTACATTTACATAGGTTCCAAGAAGGCTTTCGTCTGCCGGGAAATGAACCAGAAGATTATACTGGGTTCTTCCTGTGAAAATACCTTTTTCTTTACTTTCCTCTTCTACAAGAACCTCCTGAACAGTTCCCTCAAAACGGGAAGAACGGATACGTCCCTGTTCCTGAACAAGCGTCAGAAGACGGTTAAAACGATCTTTTACCACATCCTCCGGCACCTGATCTTCTTTGGCAGCAGCAGGAGTTCCTGTTCTCTTAGAATAGATAAAGGTAAATGCTGTGTCATATCCTGCCTGTCTGACAACATCCAGCGTTTCCTGGAAATCTTCTTCTGTTTCTCCCGGGAAGCCTACAATAATATCTGTAGTCAGGGAAATATCCGGAATGGCTGTGCGGATCTTTTCCACAAGATTCAGATACTTCTCTTTGTCATAGCGTCTGTTCATTTCTTTCAGGATACGGCTGCTTCCGGACTGAAGAGGAAGGTGAAGATGATGACAGATTTTTTTACTTTTTGCCATTACCTCGATCAGCTCATCTGAAAGATCCTTTGGGTGAGAAGTCATGAAACGGATACGCTTCAGTCCTTCAATATCCTCCAGCATAGTTAAAAGCTGCGCAAAGGTCACAGGAGTCTCCAGTGTCTTGCCATAGGAGTTTACATTCTGTCCAAGAAGCATGACTTCTGATACACCGTCAGCTACAAGGTTTTTAACCTCTTTTATGATCGCCTCAGGTTTACGGCTTCTTTCTCTTCCCCTTACATAAGGGACGATACAATAACTGCAGAAATTATTGCATCCGAACATAATGTTTACGCCGGATTTAAAGGTATAATTCCGTTCCGTGGGAAGGTCCTCTACAATCTGGTCAGTGCCTTCCCAGATATCGATAAGCTGCATATCTGAAAGAAGCATTTCATAAAACAATTCCGCAAATTTAAAAATATTATG
>URWL01000068.1 GCA_900551465.1 uncultured Blautia sp.
GATATATGTTCTCGCTGTACTCGTGACGTCCATTGTTACAGTGAATCGCATATACAGTCTGATCATATCCATTGTCAGTGTACTGGTATTTAACTTTTTATTTACCGTCCCCAAATTTACCCTGATGGCTTATGGACGTGGCTATCCTGTCACCTTTGCTATTATGTTCATCTGTGCCTTCCTTACCGGAACGCTTACTACAAGAATGAAAACTATTGCAAAACAATCTGCCCGGGCAGCCTTTCGCACCAAAATTCTGTTTGACACTAATCAGCTTCTTCAGCAGGCGGAAGATCAGAAGGCAATTCTTACTTCCACCGCCCATCAGCTTTCCAAGCTTCTGAATCGGGATATCATTATCTACCCTGTAGAAAAAAACAGCCTGAAAAACCCCCTGGTATTTTCTGCCGGAGAAAATAATACTGCTGATTCATATCTTACAGAAAATGAACGAGCTGTTGCTGACTGGGTATTAAAAAATAACAAACACGCCGGTGCCACCACACAGACTCTTACCAATGCCAAATGCCTGTATCTTGCCATACGGGTCAGTGATTCTGTTTACGGTGTTGTAGGGATCGCCGCATGCGGCCAGCCCCTGGATGCCTCTGAAAATAATATCCTTCTTTCCATTCTGGGTGAATGTGCACTTGCACTGGAAAATAAAAAAAATGCCCAGGAAAAAGAAGAGGCTGCGATCCTTGCCAAAAACGAGCAGCTCCGCGCCAATCTCCTAAGGGCTATTTCCCATGATCTCCGTACACCTCTGACTTCCATCTCAGGAAATGCCAGCAATCTTATCTCTAACGGTAGCTCCTTTGATGAAGACACGAAACAGACGATCTATCAGGATATTTATGATGATTCCATGTGGCTGATCAATCTTGTGGAAAATCTTTTATCGGTTACACGCCTGGAGGAAGGACGGCTGAATATCCGTATATCTGCAGAACTTGTAGATGAGGTGATACAGGAGGCGCTGCGTCATGTAAACCGCCTTTCCAAGAATCACGAAATTACGGTACACAATGAAGACGATCTTCTTCTGGCAAAAATGGATGCCAGACTGATTGTTCAGGTTCTAATCAATCTTATAGATAATGCTATTAAATATACACCGAAAGGGTCCCATATCCAGATCAGAACATTTAAAGAAGACCAATGGGCTGTTATCTCAGTATCTGATGATGGTCCAGGTATTGCTGATGAAAACAAAAAACAGGTATTTGATATGTTTTACAGCGGAACGCATCAGATTGCTGACAGCCGACGCAGTCTGGGTCTGGGACTTTCCCTGTGCAAATCCATAGTCAATGCCCATGGCGGAACGATCCGGGTCTCCGATCATCTGCCTCACGGCACTGTATTTACATTTACATTACCAGCCGAGGAGGTAAAGTTACATGAATAAACCCTTGATTCTGGTGGTTGAAGACGATTCATCTGTAAAAAATCTTATCACAACCACTTTAAAAGCACACGATTATCGTTATCTGGTTGCCGGAAACGGCGAAACAGCCATTCTGGAAGCTTCTTCTCACAATCCTGACATTGTTCTTCTGGATCTGGGGCTTCCGGATATGGATGGAGTAGAAGTCATCCACAAAATCCGTTCCTGGTCTACCATGCCCATTATCGTCATCAGCGCACGCAGCGAGGATACTGATAAAATAGACGCACTGGATGCAGGCGCCGATGATTATCTGACCAAACCATTTTCTGTTGAAGAACTTCTGGCAAGACTCCGGGTAGTGCAGAGACGGCTTTCCATGATGACCAACGAATCGCCGATAGAATCTTCTGTATTCGTAAATGGTGCCCTTCGTATAGACTATGCTGCTGGATGTGCCTATCTCGACGACCAGGAGCTTCATCTGACACCTATTGAATATAAGCTCCTCTGTCTTCTTTCCCGCAACGTCGGCAAAGTTCTGACTCACACCTTCATTACACAAAATATCTGGGGCAGCAACTGGGAAAATGATGTAGCATCCCTAAGAGTATTTATGGCCACTCTCCGCAAAAAGCTGGAGCAGGGTCCGGATTCCCCGCAATATATACAGACTCATATCGGAGTAGGCTACCGTATGATAAAAACAGAGTAGAATATTACTGATTCTATGGACACAAAAAAACTGCTGTTGAAATTCAACAGCAGTTTTTTTGTCATTTTATCAGAATTCAGGCTCGATCAGCCCGTAAGTATTTCCCTTACGTTTATAAACCACATTTACCTGATCGGTTTCTGCATTCACAAATACGAAGAAGTTATGTCCCAGAAGCTCCATCTGTACGCATGCATCCTCAGGATACATTGGTTTGATGTCAAACTTCTTTGTACGGATGATCTTAACCTCTTCATCCTCATCATATTCCTTATCAATATATTCCTGCTGGAAGTTTCCGGCAGATTGTTTCCTGTCTACAATTTTGTTTTTGTATTTACGGAGCTGGCGCTCAATCACCTCTTCTACAAGATCAATTGAAACATACATATCATTGCTTACCTGTTCAGAGCGGATGATATTGCCTTTTACCGGGATCGTAACCTCGATTTTCTGTCTTTCTTTTTCAACACTTAAAGTTACTACAACTTCGGTGTCAGGAGTGAAATACCGTTCCAGTTTTCCAAGTTTGTCTTCAACGGCTGTTCTGAGTCCTTCAGAAACAGTGATGTTTTTTCCGCTAATAATAAATTTCATACATCCATCCCCTTTGCTGTTTATTTGGGTAATACTCACGCAGGATACTTTCTGCGTCTATTGTTTATGAAGTCATTATAACACAAACTCCTGAATTTTAACAACACTTTAGGAAATTTTTATATTATAAAAGTATAAGTCTCGTTATTTACTGATAAATACTTCGACTTCACTTCCATTTCGTCAGACACAGCGATCGGAAATCCATATTAAGCTCCCAGATCTTCTCCATTGGTTGCTATTACTTTTTTGTACCACTCAAACGACTTTTTCTTATATCTTTTCAGACTTCCGCTTCCGTCATCATTTCGGTCCACATAGATAAACCCATATCGTTTTCGTAATTCTGCCGTTGACGCACTAACCAGATCTATACACCCCCAGGTAGTGTATCCCATCACTTCTACTCCATCTTTTATGGCTTCCCGCAGTTCCATTATATGTTCCCGCAAATACTGAATACGATAATCATCTTCTACTGTCCATTCTCCATTTTCCAGCTGTACCAGTTCATCCTGTGCTCCCAGTCCGTTTTCCACAATAAATAATGGTTTCTGATACCGATCGTAATAATAATTCAGAATATACCGAAGCCCTTTCGGATCTATCTGCCATCCCCATTGTGATTCATTCAAATATGGGTTTGGCACACCGCCCATAATGTTTCCTTTCCCTTTTATCTGCCTTTTTTCATCTGCAGTCTCACAGATACTCATATAATAGCTGAAAGAAACAAAATCCACAGTATTTTTTAAGATTTCTTCATCTTCCGGTGTACTCATTATATGAATATTCTTTTCTCTGAAGTACCGTTTCATATATCCCGGATATCTTCCACGCACATGTACATCGGCAAAGAAATCATTTTTATGGCTGCTTTCCATTACTTTTATCATATCCTCCGGCGCCGGAGTCAGCGGATAGATCGGCATACTTAATACCATACATCCAACTTTTGCTTCCGGCATCATCTCATGTGCAATCTTCGTTGCCAGCGCACTTGCAACGAATTCATGATGAATCGCCTGATATAAATCCTGTTCTGATAAACTGTTTTTTTCTGTATATATCCCAGCGCTTAAAAAAGGTTCATGGAGAACAGAATTAATTTCATTAAATGTCAGCCAGTACTTTACCTTTTTCCCATACCGTTCAAACAATGTACGGACATAACGTTCATAAAACCCTATCATTTTACGGTTCACCCAACCATTGTATTTTTTGGATAAATGTAAAGGGGTCTCATAATGTGATATCGTAACCAAAGGCTCTATCCCATACTTTAGACATTCATCAAACAGATGATCGTAAAACTGAAGTCCTGCTTCATTAGGAACTTCCTCATCCCCATTGGGAAAAATCCTGCTCCATGCGATTGAAGTACGAAATACTTTAAATCCCATTTCAGCAAACAGTTTTATATCTTCCCTGTATCTGTGGTAAAAATCAATCCCAACTAATTTCATATTATCTTCCGTTGGTTCTTCTGTTCTTGGTCCTGCGATTCCATGGGGTGTTACATCCTGTGTACTTAAACCTTTTCCATCCTCATCATAGGCTCCTTCACACTGATTCGCTGCGACCGCTCCTCCCCACAAAAAATTCTCCGGAAATATCATTTTCTATTCCCCTTTCATTTCTTTATAATGGTATAATGCACCGATCAAATTCGCGTCGTTATAAAACTTGCAATTAACAATTTTCGGTTCTGGCACATACGGACAAATTGTACGAATCGGATGTTTCTCCAGATATGTTTTCAGACTGACTTCCAGATACTCAAGCAATAACGGCTGCTGACTGATTCCGCCTCCGATCGCAATACAATCCAGATCCAAAAGTATATTTATATTATATATCTGCACTGCCAAAGCATCTGTATAATCTTTCAGTCCCCGCAGAACCTCTTTATCTCCTGTATTTGCTCTTTGAAAAATCTGTATTCCATCATAGGATTCCCATTTTTCTCCTGTATGCGCCGCAACACATTTTGCGAGTCCCTGTGCTCCTCCTGAAATCCCCCAAAATGCTTCCAGACTATTTTCCGTCTTCCCGTTTGTACATACATAACTATATTCGCCTGCTGTATAATGACTTCCTGTATACAGTTTCCCATTGAGAATCAGCCCGCCTGCAACACCTGAACCAAGAACAACCACAGCAGAATTTTTACATCCCTTTAAGCTCCCCTGCCAATATTCTGCAAGAGCCGCACATTTCCCATCATTTTCTATTGAAACAAAGCATCCATATCTTTCTTTTAGTTCCTCTGCCACATTTGTTTCACTTAAATAATTCAAATATCCTGCTGTTCTGCAATATCCCGTCCGGCTATTCAGCATTCCGGGCATACTTATTGCAATGCCCGAAATCTGTTCCTGATAATTTTCTACTATCTTATCTAACAGCAAATAAAAATCCTCTTTCGTATGCGTTTCATATTCCGGAGTTTTTACTTTTCCTTTCTCCAAAATAATCGCATTTTCATCCATCAGCGCATACTTCACAAATGTGCCGCCCGCGTCAAATACAAGATAATGTTCCATTACTCAGCCTTTCCCTTTTTTATTTTTCGCTCGTCTAATTCCTTCTTAATATCTGCATATTTCTTGTCCAGATCATAAAAATGCATTAATACAATACAAACTGCTGTTGTAATCACAGAGATTCCGGCAAATCCAAACCTGATTGCAAGTAAAGCGGAATCTGTCTGTACGGCTGACGCCGCATCATAAGATCCCCATACAAGTAATCCTGACACAATTGCAGATGCTAATGCAGAAGCTATTTTGCCGGTGAAACCATTTACTGCTCCCTGTGTTCCCGCAAGGCTTCGACCGGTTTTCCATTCTCCATAATCCACACAGTCTGCCAACATGGAAAAATACATTACCTGTCTCATTCCCATTCCAAGTCCAAGTAATACAATCATTGCATATACAACAACAATATTCTGATAGAAAATAAACAGTACAGCATATGCAATCAGATCCATAATTGCTCCTGCCTGCATAATATCACGTTTTGTAAATTTCTGATTCAATTTTGATGACAGCAGCTGTGTTATGATTGGCACAATCGTCAACAGAGACGTTGCGAGGCTCATTTTATTTACATCTCCAATCACATATGTAAAATAATACTGGATCGCACCAAACATACAGTAATATCCGCCAAAAAGGAAAAGGATCACGCCTAATAATAATACAAAAGGTTTATAAGAAAATACCTCTTTTAAATCATCCAGAAAACTGTTGCCTTTCATTTTATCCCGCTTTACGATCAAAGGCGGATTAATCTCTTCCACATTCAAAACACATATCCACATAATAATGATTACAACAATTCCCAGCACGATATTTGTATTCCGATATCCCACTGCCAGCATTGCATTCGATGCATCCTGTCCTCCGGCAAAATAATAAACCATCGGGATCACCATTGCTGCTGATGTCAGAGAACCGAGATTTGCAAAAAAAGTCCTTGATGTAACAATTTTTGTACGTTCCAGGGCATCTGCGCTCAAGCTTGGAACAATCGTTCCCATGGGGATATTTACCAATGTGTATCCGAAGCTAAAAATCATATAAGTAATATATGCCCAAGCCAGCTTTGCTCCTTCACTCCATTCCACAGGAACGCAGAACAAAAGAACCATACCAATCGCCAGCACCGGAGCCCCCCAGAACATCCATGGTCTGTTCCGGCCCATTTTTGTATTTGTACGGTCAATCATTACCCCAACTAAATAATCTGTCACACCGTCAAAAATCTTGGTAAATACAAACATCACTCCAATTAATCCCGCGCCAATCTGTGCACAGTTTGTATAATAAAACAAAAGGTATGTATTGACCAAAAGGTAGGCCAGATTACATGCATAATCAGAAATTCCAAAGCCAATGCGCTGACGCCATTTAAAAAAAGTTGTATTATAGTACTCTGGCTTATGCTTCAATATACATTTATTTGGTATTATCTTTTCATTCATCTCTTCTTCTCCCTTGTCTTCATAAATTACTCTTTCCTCTTACTGCTCAAAGCAAAGCACCTGCACCGATGCTGCATTCATATGAACCGTAAATTCTCCATTTTCTTCCTGCGGTTTCTCTGCATCTTTCACCCGTATCCTGTCTGGATTTTCTTTTGTATTAAAGGCATGGGGATCCACACTTTCCAACACCTGTCCGGAACTGTATTTTCTCAAATCTGAAAATGAAAGTTGAATATCCGTTTCTTCAGCCATACTTGTATTGACCAGGTTTACATATATCTTTCCATCTTTTACAGATGCAAATACATGTACCTTTTTTTCCTGTGAAACAATATCCAGAGCCTCTGCATCACGATGCACCTTATACATTTGAAAAATATCATAATTTGGAGTTTTAATACACGTTTCACCCTCCGTCAAAATCAACGAGTTCAAAACATTTACCGTTTGCGCCACACAGGCCATCTTTACGTCCTTACAATTTCTGTGGAAAATGTCCAGCGTTAATGCTGTGGTTATCGCATCACGCATAGTACATTGCTGAAATAATGCCGGTCTGTTTACAAAAGCCGCGCCATGCCAATTTCCCCACTCGCCTACGATCAAGTCGCATGTCGGCTTCTCACGTTTAAAATATCCTTCTTCTTCCGGCAGCGCCTCAATCCCTTCCTTTATCAGGTCTGCCTGTTCTTTGATGACTTCCTCCAATTCCATACACCCGGAAATCACGGAGTCCCATTCCTCTTCCGAATATTCCCACTCCTTTAAATTCAGATTTCCAAGATTCCAGTTATAAAAATGCAAGTCATATCCGTCAATTTCCGGTCTTCTGTATTTTCCAAGTTCTTTAAAGAAATCTTTTGTCCACTGTACCCGTTCCTGGGGTTTATTTCCATCCGGCCCACTTGCAATCCGTTTCATAGCAGGCTGATCTGTTTCTCCTCCCTCAAGCGAAATAAAACTCGGAAAAGCTGTAGCATATTTTCGATACTCTGCCGCATACGATTCTGCCGTCATCGTACCTCCTCCAGCCCATACTTCATTTCCGATTCCCCAAAGTTCTACGTCAAACGGCTGATCTGCTCCATTTTCTTTTCGCTTCAATGATAACGTTGTTTCCTGCTTTCGATTGCAATACTCCATCCAATCCCGCATTTCTTCTGTGCTTCCGGTCATCATATTAATATTCAGCCATGGTTTTGCACCGATCATTTCACATAATTTCATAAATTCATGTGTTCCAAACTGATTGGAATCTGGTTCATATGTTCCAAAATTTTCATTATAAGTAATTGGGCGTTCTTCTCTCGGTCCTATTCCATTCTTCCAATGATATGTATCGGCATAACATCCTCCCGGCCACCGAACCACCGGCGGCGCCAATTCTTTTAATGCATCTACTGCATCTTTCCTCATTCCCCCATAATTTGGAATTGCAGAATCTTCACCAACCCAGATCCCGTCGTAAATACAGCTACCCAAAAATTCTATAAACTGACCATGAAGTTCCTTATTGATATGTCCGTTCTTTTTTTCACTGTCAATCCTGATCATATTCTCATTTTCCCACCTTCCTGATTTTATTAACACTAATGTACATTCTTGTTTTCTTATGGAATCCCTTGAACAAATAATAGCATTGCA
>URWL01000069.1 GCA_900551465.1 uncultured Blautia sp.
GGAATTCCTGAAGCAAAACGTCTTCTGGGACAGATTTCTGAGGTGGATCCGGAGCATATCATTATTTATGGAAACTCCAGCCTGAATGTTATGTTCGATTCTATCGCACGTTCTATGACACATGGTGTAATGGGAAACACTCCATGGTGTAAACTGGACAAAGTCAAATTCCTCTGCCCGGTACCGGGATATGACCGTCATTTTAAGATTACAGAGTTTTTTGGAATTGAAATGATCAATGTACCTATGTCTCCGGAAGGTCCGGATATGGATATGGTGGAAAAGCTTGTCAGTGAAGATGCTTCCATCAAAGGTATCTGGTGCGTACCAAAATATTCTAATCCACAGGGATATACCTATTCCGCAAGAACTGTCCAGAGATTTGCAAATCTGAAACCGGCAGCTCCGGATTTCCGTATTTACTGGGATAATGCCTACAGTGTACATCATCTTTATGATGAGGATCAGGATTTCCTTCTTGAGATCCTTACGGAGTGTGCAAAAGCCGGAAATCCGGATATTGTATACAAATTTACTTCTACATCCAAGATCAGTTTTCCTGGTTCCGGTATTGCAGCTGTTGCAGCATCTAAGGCAAATCTGGATGATTTCCGCAAATATATGCAGATCCAGACGATTGGTCATGATAAGCTGAACCAGCTCCGTCATGTAAAATTCTTTAAGAATCTGGAAGGAGTTCATGCACACATGAGAAAACATGCGGACATTATCCGTCCGAAATTTGAACTGGTGCTGAATATCCTGGAAAGAGAACTTGGCGGTCTGGGAATCGGAGAATGGACAAATCCTAAAGGCGGATATTTTATTTCTTTTGATTCTATGGAAGGCTGCGCAAAAAATATTGTAACAAAGGCAAAAGAGGCAGGCGTTGTGATGACAGGAGCAGGAGCTACTTATCCATACGGAAAGGATCCAAAAGACTCCAATATCCGTATCGCACCTACATTCCCGTCTATGGAAGAGCTGGAAAAAGCAGCCAAGGTATTTGTTGTCTGTGTGAAGCTGGCAAGTGTGGAGAAGCTTCTGGCAGAATAAGAAGAGAGAAAGTTTTCAGAGAATGTAAAAGGAGGTCCCATGGAAGAAGAAAAAACAGGTATGAGCACTGGCAGAAAGATTCTGATCAGTCTGATCGCAGTGCTGTTTCTGTTTACTGCGGCAGCTTATGGTTACGGAGTTTATTATTTTTCCGGACATTTTCTTCCGGGATCTCTCGTAAACGGGTTTAACTGTTCCTATATGGATCAGAAAGAGGCAGAAGAGCTTTTATCCAGGAAAACAGCGGCATATGTCCTTGCCGTAAGGACAAGGGGGAACGGGCAGGAAAGTATTTCAGCAGAGGAGATCGCTCTTGTCTATAAGCCGGACGGCAGTGTGAAAAAACTGATGCATCATCAGAAACGTTTTTTGTGGTTTATGGCCTTCAGCCAGCACAGCAATATGGAAACAGCCTCTTCTGTTACTTATGATAAAGAACTTTTTCAGCAAAAATTTTCAGCCCTGAAATGCCTGCAGGATAATCAGCAGCCGGCAGATGCATACATTGAAGATAATGGAAAAGAATTCGTGATCGTTCCGGAAATACAGGGAACCCTCGTAGATCAGGAAAAACTTGAAAAAACAGTGATAAAAGCAGTGACAACAGGAGATCCGGTTGTTGATCTTGAAAAAGACGGATGTTATATAAACCCGGAAATTTATCAGGATGATGAACGACTTGCAGCAGACTGCCGGCAGATGAATGAGCTGACAGATGTGGTAGTCACTTATGATTTCAGTGACCGTAAGGAAACGGTTGACAGAAATGTGATCCGGTCCTGGCTCACAAGAAATAAAGAAAAGGATCTTGTTCTTGATAAAGAAAAGATTGCTTCCTACATAAAGACATTGGCGGAAAAATATGATACAATAGGTGCGCAGCGGAGCTTTGCCACTTATGATAACAGGAATGTTTCTGTCATGGGCGGAGATTACGGATGGGTGATCGATCAGAAAAAGGAAACAGAAGCACTTTACAAGGCTGTTTCAGAAAAAGTAACTCAGGTTCGGGAGCCGGTATATCTTCAGAAGGCAATGAGCCGGGATGTAAATGATATCGGATACACTTATGTGGAAATCGATCTTCCCCGCCAGAGGCTGGTTGTTTATCATGATGGAAATCCTGTGGCAGATACAGGAATCTATGCATCCGGTGAAACGGAGACAGGTGTTTATACAGCTGGTGAGCTGCAGTCTCCGGCAGAATTAAGCGGAGGTACGGTCAATTTTCTTATTCCTTACGGAGAAGGAAAGGGAATTGTTGATAATCCTGCACTGACACAGAGCGATGTGGGAGGCTGGACCGGAGAAATTCCGGATGAAGAAATCCTGGCTGATTTCAGCTCAGGGGAAAGTTCAGGAGAGAGTTCCGGATTATGGTCAGCTTCAGCCGGATATATTGAAGTTCCGGGAGACAGGGCATCAGAAGTATATCAATATGTAAAATCCGGGATGCCTATTGTGATTTATAAATAAAAAATAAATGCTGCAGAGATGCCGTAAGGTTCTTTGCAGCAGTTTTTGCATTGAAGAGGGAGAATCATTATGAGGATTGTTGTATTAGCAGGCGGAACAAGCACAGAAAGAGATGTTTCTATTGTTTCTGGAGTAGGAATATGCAATGGACTGAGGGCAAAGGGGCACAAGGCTGTGCTGATCGATGTTTTTTGCGGAATAAATCAGGTAAACTGGGAAGATCCCTTCCCTGAGGAGTATGATGTAGAGACTGCTGCAGACTACATCAGAAGCTTTAATAAAGATATTGAGATGCTGAAAAAAGAAAGAAGAGAATTTTTCGGTCCGAACGTACTGGAATTGTGCAAAAAAGCAGAGTTTGTATTTTTAGGGCTTCACGGAGCCAATGGAGAGGACGGAAGAGTACAGGCGGCATTTGACCTTATGGGAATCAAGTATACAGGAACCGGATATCTCAGCAGTGCCATGGCAATGGATAAAGGCGTGACCAAATGGATGTTCCAGATGTATGATGTTCCGGTTCCGGGCGGTACGACCATGAAAAGACAGGAACGGAAGGACCAGCTTGAAGAGGGGCTTTCATTTCCGGTAGTGGTAAAAACCTGCTGCGGAGGCTCCAGCATCGGCGTTTATATCGTGCATGACCAGAAAGAATATACAGAGGCTCTTGATGCGGCTTTTTCTTATGAAGAGGAAGTAGTTATTGAAGAGTATATCCAGGGCACGGAATACACAGTTGCGGTTGTAGACGGCGTGGCATACCCTGTAGTCCAGATCGTTCCCTGCGAGGGCTTTTATGATTATGAAAATAAATATAAACCAGGTGCGGTAAAGGAAACCTGTCCGGCTCCTATCTCCGAAGAGCTGACCAGACGTCTTCAGGAGAATGCAGTCAAAGGATATCGTGCTCTTGGGCTGGAAAGCTATGCAAGACTTGATTTTATTGTAACGGAAGATGAAAAGATCTACTGTCTGGAAGCAAATACTCTTCCGGGAATGACGCCCACCAGCCTGATTCCTCAGGAAGCAGCTGTTCTTGGAATGGATTACCCTACACTTTGTGAGGAACTGATCCGGGTATCTGAAAAAAAATATCAGTAAAGATTCCCGGAATACGCAGAGAATCTTTGGGAAAGCAGGAAAACGCATGATGAAAAATCTTACATTAAGAAATATAACAAAGGTATGCGGTGGAATCTATCATGGTCCGGAGGAATTTCTGGATCAGGAGGTGACTTCCATTACCACAGACAGCCGTAAGACAGAGCGCGGCGGACTGTTTGTTCCTATTGTGGGAGAACGAGTGGACGCTCATAAATTTATTCCGGATGTTATGGAGAAAGGCTGTCTGGCTGCTCTTTCAGAACGAGTGCTTGCGGATGGGGAATATCCTTATATTCAAGTTGATTCTTCTTTGCAGGCAGTAAAGGATATTGCGGAATTTTATTTGGAGCAGCTTCAGATTCCGGTTGTGGGAATTACAGGAAGTGTTGGAAAAACAAGTACAAAAGAGGTAATTGCCTCTGTACTGAAAGAAAAATACCGTACTTTGAAAACCCAGGGCAACTTTAATAATGAACTGGGTCTGCCTCTTACAGTGTTCCGGCTTCGGGATGAGGATGAGATTGCGGTCCTTGAAATGGGGATCAGTGATTTTGGTGAGATGACCAGGCTGGCCAGGATTGCAAAACCAGAAACCTGTGTGATCACTAATATAGGAACCTGCCATCTGGAAAATCTGGGAGACAGAGACGGCGTACTGAAAGCCAAAACAGAAATTTTCAGTTCTCTGAGAGAGGGCGGAAATATTATTCTGAACGGGGATGATGATAAATTATCCACGGTAGAAGAATATAAAGGGATCCGTCCGGTATTTTTTGGACTGAAAGAAAATTGTGACGTATATGCAGATGAGATCGAGAGCAAAGGGCTGAAAGGTATTTCCTGCAGGATCCATCTGGGAGAAGACAGCTTTTCTGTTCTGGTTCCTATGCCGGGGATACATATGGTATATAATGCCCTTGCAGCTTCTGCAGTGGGACGGATCTACAATCTTACTGTGGAAGAGATCAAACGAGGGATAGAAAGCCTGGAAGCCATCAGCGGACGTTTTAAGATGATTGAGACAGATAAGCTTCTGATCGTGGATGACTGCTATAATGCCAACCCTATGTCCATGAAAGCTTCTCTGGACGTGCTTCACGATGGAGCCGGACGCAGAGTTGCGATCCTGGGCGATATGGGAGAACTGGGCGAAAATGAGATTCGTCTCCATGAAGAGGTAGGTATACATGCAGCTTCCTGCGGTATTGACTGCTGTATCTGTGTGGGAGAGCTTTCTTATCATATGGCAGAAGCTGCCCGTAAGGCAGATCCGGGATTTTCTGTGATCTATGTGGAAAACCGTGAAGAGCTTCTGGAACACTTGAAGGAATATGTTCAGAAAGGTGATACAGTTCTTGTAAAAGCTTCTCATTTCATGAAATTTGAAGAAGTAGTAAAGGCTCTTGAGGAATGGTAGTTTCCTGGGAGAATTTGACGAACGATTTTTGTTTCCTCCTGAGACCGTAAGGTGTAGAATGTGAGATATAAGAAATCTGAAGATCAAGGAGGAGATCATGCTGGAACGAATCATGGAGCTGCAGCTTCTGCTCTATGCCATGACTGTACTGGGTGTGGCAGGAGGAGCAGGAATGCTTGCCGTACATCTTACCTACCGAAGAGCTATGGGAAAAACAAAAGCAGTGATGAATCTGAAAGAAAAATGGCTGAACCTCTGGAAGACAAGAGATAAACTAATGAACCGGATGAATCTTCTGGTGTGGCTGCCGTCACTGATGTCTTCTGTCTGTCTGGGACTGGCGCTGTTTCTTACTGCCAGACTGGAGCTTCAGCAGGGACTTTCACTTCAGTACCTTTATATCGGCACAGCAGTTCCGATACTTCTGCTTCTGTTACGCCAGGCATTGGATTTTACTTACAGAGAGGAACTGGTAATGAACTCCCTGGCAGATTATATACTTCAGGCCAGAGCCAGGAGAGAAGATGCTGTTTCTGCAAGGAAGGCAGAGCCGGTGGCTGTTTCGGAGAAGATGGATCCTGTTCTTCAGGAAGAGATGGTAGAGAAGATCACTGCCAGTATCAGGCAGACGGCAGCTACAGGGAGCCATTTCAGCAAAATGCTCAGTCCGGAAGAAGAGGAAATCATGAGAGAGATCATCAGGGAATTTATGGATTAAAGATATCTTTTGATGCTGTGAATGGAGTGAACGGCAATAATCTCAAGGTAAATTGAGGTTTGTTGGGAGATGCTTCTTGTAGAATCAGAGAGTTTTTGTTATACTGAGTCTGAATCATGTCAGAGTATTTATCAGTAATCATTAATAGGAGAGATTCATGAGCAAAATAATGAAAATTGTTCTTCTTGAAGCAAATAATCTGGGTGAAGACATGGTCTTCACCCCTTTTTTTCCTCTTGGGGAAGTAAAAATCTATCCATCCACATTACCAGAGGAAATGCCGGAAAGAGTCAGAGATGCGGACATTATTGTGGCTAATAAGCTGCTGATGTGCGAATCAACACTGAAGGAAGCAGAGAACCTGAAGCTGATCTGTCTTACGGCTACCGGAATCAATAACCTGGATGGAGAGTATCTGAAAAAACGGGGCATCCGTGCCTGCAATGTGGCTGGTTATTCTACAGATGCGGTAGCACAGCATACCTTTGCCATGCTGTTTTATGTATGGGAAAAACTGCGCTTTTATGATGATTATGTAAAGTCCGGTGAATATACGAAAAGTGAGGGCTTTTCTTATTTCAAAGAGAATTTTTATGAGTTAAGCGGAAAAACCTGGGGAATCATCGGAATGGGAGCTATCGGCAGAAAGGTAGCTGATATAGCAGAAGCCTTTGGATGCAGAGTGATCTGTTATTCTGCAACCGGAGGAACCTACCGGCTTTCGGAAAACAGAAAACAGGTGGATTTTGAGACTCTTTTAAAAGAGTCAGATATTTTGTCTGTTCATGCGCCGTTAAACGAAAAGACTCAGGGTCTGATGGATATGAAAGCCTTTGAGCAGATGAAAAAAACGGCAGTTCTGATCAATGCTGCCCGCGGTCCTATTGTGGATCAGGAAGCTCTTTACAGAGCACTCACAGAAGAGATGATCGCCGGAGCAGCTCTTGATGTACTGGAAAAGGAGCCGATGGCAGCAGATAATCCTCTGGCCAGGATCCAGGACAGCAAAAAGCTTCTGATCACTCCCCATATGGCCTGGGCGCCGGTGGAGACAAGATTTCGATGCAGGGATGAGGTAGTGAAGAATATACAGGCTTTTCTGGCCGGAGAGGACAGAAACAGGGTTTATTGATATGGAGAAAAAACGGATTGTATGGATAGAACTCCTTCGTATTGCAGCCTGTGTGGGAGTCCTTGGAATCCATGCGGGATCGCAGCATTTCCGGGATATGCCGGTGGATAGTACAGTATGGCAGGTGTCTAATTTTTATCATGGGATCAACCGGTTTGCCGTGGCGTGTTTTATTATGATCAGCGGCAGTTTGTATCTCAGCAGCAAAAGGACATGGGATCTGAAAAAACTGTGGCAGCGGAATATACTTCCTGTAGCGTCTGCTTATTTATTCTGGCAGCTGTTTTACGGATTTTACAGGATCGCTGTAAACGGAGGTCCCAAGATCGGCAGTATGGAGTTTTTTAAAAAAATGCTGGTCTATGTGAGCAAGCCGTATTTCCATTTGTGGTATCTTCCTATGCTGATGGGACTGTTGATCATTACTCCTCTTGTCTGGGAAATCGTAAACAGTTCCAGAGGAAAACAATGGTCCCAGTACATGATCCTTCTTTTTCTTGTATTTCAGATCTTTACCTATACGGCAGGAAGATTTAATCTGCCATGGAAAGAGCATGTTCAGTCTTTGATGGATACAGTGCACCCGGAACTGGTTACGGGATATATAGGATACTTTGTGCTGGGGCATTATCTTTATGAATACGGACTTCCCAAAAAATTGGAAAAAGCTGTTTATATACTGGGAACGGTGATGATATTTGCAGGAATATGGCTTTGTCAAAAAGAATCTCTGATGACAGGAAAAGCAACCCAGGCATTTTATGAGAACTATACATTTTTTACGTTCATGTGGAGCACGGCAGTTTTTCTGTTTTTTAAGGAACAGGTATCAAAGATAAAGTGGAGTCAGAAGCTGGAGAAGGCAGTATGCAGCTTAGGCGGATGTACTTTTGGTATTTATCTGGTTCATGCTTTTGTGCGGGATATTCTTTACAGAAATGGAATTGACAGTATGATGATAAAAAATACTGTTTTGGCAGTTCCTGTTGTAATGCTTCTGATCTTTTTTATCAGTTGGGGAATTGTGTATATTGTCAGAAAAATTCCATTTATCAGAAAGTGGATCATGTAATACAGGAGGAAATGGAATATGAATGATAAAAGAAGAGAAAAAAAACGCCGGCTAAGAGCCCTTCGAAAAGCAATTGACATGGAGTTAAGAGAACACAGAAGTACCTTTATTGTGTTTTCGATCCTTCGGATCATGGTTCTGGTATGTATGATCCGTCAGGTTTTTCTTCATAACTATGAAAGTTTTTTTCTCAGTGTTCTGACACTGGGGCTTCTGTATATCCCCAGCTGGCTTCAGGTGAAGCTCAGGATAGAAATTCCCATAGGTCTGGAGATTTCTATTTTATGTTTTATTTTTGCAGCAGAGATTCTGGGAGAGATCAATGCATTTTATATTGCGATTCCGGGATGGGATACGATCCT
>URWL01000070.1 GCA_900551465.1 uncultured Blautia sp.
CGTACTGCCTGCAAAACTGCGGAATTTCTGAGAAAAACAGGATATCAGGTAGAGGAGGATATAGCCCTTACTGGGGTAAAGGCTTCCTGGGAAAAACGGGATACACAGAAGTCAGGAGACACAGGCAGGAAGAATTCCGGATATCCGAATGTAACGGTTATTGGAGAAATGGATGCCATCGGCTGTCAAAGACATCCGAAGGCAGATCCTCATACAGGAGTGGCTCATGCCTGCGGTCATCATGCACAGATGGCGGTTATGGCAGGAGCGGCCATTGCATTTTCGGATCCGGAGATAAGAGGAGAGATTTCAGGTTCTCTGACCTTTCTGGCAGTGCCGGCAGAGGAATACATAGATGCAGATAAAAGAGCCGCTTTAAGAGAAAAGGGAATCCGTTTTGGCTCCGGAAAAAGTGAGATGATCCGTACAGGGGTTTTTGACCATACGGATCTGGTGATGACTACTCATGTACATATGGTAGATGTAAAAGAGGACTTTTATCTGGGAAATCCTGCCTGCAACGGGTTTGATGCAGAAAGGGTCACCGTCAGGGGAAAGGCGGCTCATGCAGCCATTGATCCCTGGAATGGAATTAATGCCCTGAGTATTACAAGCAGCGCCATACAGATGATGGGACTGATGCGGGAGACCTTTCGGGAGGAGGATCATGTACGCCTTCACAATGTCATACGGAAAGCAGGAGATGTGGTAAACAGTGTGCCGGATGAGGCTGTAGTGGAGACAAAAATCCGTGCGTCCTCTCTGGAAAGAATTCAGGAAATCCGCCGGATGGTGGATCGTGCTTATGACGGAGCTGCCTATGCTTTTGGAGGAAAGATTGAAAGAGAAAATCTTCCGGGATATATGCCTATCCGTCCAAGAATGGCAGATAAGGTTTTGGTTGAAGCTGCAGAAGAACTGGGTCTTGATTACAGAAAAGTGCAGCCGGGAGATTTTAATAATGCCTGTACTGATGTGGGAGATCTGACTCAGTTGTTTCCGGTGATCAATTTTACATTCAGGGGATTTGAAGGAAGACTTCATGGTGAGGATTTTCATATCACAGATAAGGAAAAGGCCTATATCCTTCCGGCAAAGCTGATGGCGTTGACAATCTATCGGCTTTTGCGGAAAAACGGAGAAGAGGCAGAAAAAATAAAGGAAGGTTTTACTGCGGTTTTTGACAAACAGACTTATATAGAGTATATTGAAAAACAGATGTAAGAATACAGAGGCTGGAATGCAGCCGGATAAGGAGGCAGTACAGAAACAGAAATATGACAGAGATTTGTTTGGAATTAAAAAATATCAGAAAAGGATTTTCTGATGAGGAAGAGGTACTGAAAGGTATCAGTCTTTCAATCGGAAAAGGAGAATTTATTACGTTACTGGGTTCATCCGGATGTGGAAAGACAACAACTCTGCGCATTATCGCAGGACTGGAACAGCCGGATGCAGGACAGGTTTTTCTTGATGGCAGGGATGTAACCAGTCTGAATCCTGAGGACAGAGATGTTAACACTGTATTTCAGAATTATGCGCTTTTTCCTCATATGAATGTAGCAGATAATATAGGATACGGACTGAAATTAAAAAAGGTCCCCAAGGCTGAAATTCGCAGAAAAGTAACGGAAATGCTGGAGCTGGTGCAGCTTCCCGGATACGAAAAAAGAAAGCCTTCAGAGCTTTCCGGGGGACAGAAGCAGAGAGTGGCCATTGCACGGGCCCTGATCAATAATCCACAGGTACTTCTTCTGGATGAGCCTTTAGGTGCACTGGATCTCCAGCTCCGCCGCGCCATGCAGACCGAGCTGAAAAGACTTCAGAAAAAGCTGGGCATTACTTTTATTTATATTACCCATGACCAGGAAGAAGCCATCAACATGTCTGACAGGATTGCAGTGATGAATCATGGAACCTTTGAGCAGATCGGAACGCCGGATGAGATTTATAATCATCCCAGAACAAGCTATGTTGCTACTTTTGTTGGAAATGCAAATATTTTGAAAGGAAAGGCAGAGAGCACGAAGGATGGAAAGGTAACAGTAGCCATCGCCGGAGGGCATATGGAAGCAGCCTGTGAAGATGATGTCATCCGAGCAGGGGAATCCGTAACACTTGCAGTACGAAGTGAAAATATCCGGATTCAGGAAGAATGCTCCTGTGGACTGCAGGCAAAAGTGGAAGAAAAAAGCTTTGCAGCAGGACAGCTTCGTGTGGTTCTCAAACTGGCAGACGGATCAGAACTGGTAGCCAGCCGTTATGGAATAGATGCAAAAGTGGAACAGGGACAGACAGTAAGTGTCTGCTTTGCACCGGAGGATGCTGTTTTTGTAGACAGACCCGGGGAGGAAAAGAATGAGCAGGACTAAAATAAAAAAACACAGTTCTTCCGTATGGATGATCCTTCCTCTTTATTTTTTTACACTTGTGTTTGTGGCGGGGCCTCTTATTTATATGGTAGCCTTAAGTTTTGCACAGCCGGGAAGTGGTTCGTCAGTAGAGTGGAACATGACTCTGGAAAACTATAAAAAAATCCTGGATCCTGTATACCTGCAGACTTTTCGGGAATCTTTTCAGCTTGCCCTGACCAGCACGATCATTATCTGTATATTAGGATATCCATTTGGATATTTTATGGCAAAGATGTCTGAAAGCTGGAAAAAGAAAGCCATGCTCCTTTTGATGTTGCCTTTCTGGATCAATTCTCTGATCCGGCTTTATGGATGGATTATCATTCTCCAGAACCGCGGCATCTTGAACCATGTGCTGAAAACGCTGGGGATCATTGATAAGCCGCTGAAGCTTCTCTACAGCTATCCGGCCATTGTGGTGGGAATGGTGTATGTGCTGCTTCCATTTATGATCCTTTCTGTATATTCCAGTGCAGAAAAGCTGGACTGGTCTCTTGTGGAAGCGGCCCGAGATCTTGGGGCAGGAAAGATAAAAGCTTTCTGGACAGTGTCCTTTAAGCTGACTCTTCCGGGGCTTCTTTCAGGTGTGATCCTGACTTTTATTCCTTCCATGGGTCTGTTTTTTATCGCGGACATTCTGGGAGGAAATAAGATTGTTCTGGTAGGAAGTCTGATCCAGGAACAGATGACCAGAGGAAGCAACTGGCCTTTTGCGGCAGCACTTGCCGTGGTACTGATGCTCCTTACTTCGCTGATGATCGGTCTGTACCGTAAAATTACAAATGTAAAGGAACTGGAGGGAATCGGATGAAAAAGAATTCAAAATTTTCCAGCCTGTACATGGGGATCATCTTTTTCCTTATGTATCTTCCGGTGGCAGTGGTGATTATTTTCTCCTTTAATGAGTCCAAGCTTCCTGTACGTTTTACCGGTTTTTCGCTGAAATGGTATCAGGAACTGCTGGGTGACAGTGCTATGATCGAGGCTCTTGGAAACAGTCTGATCCTTGGTGTATCAAGCTGCCTTGTAGCGGCGGTGATCGGAACTCTGGGAGCGGTAGGTCTGGCCAGAATCCACTGGAAGACCAAGGGGGCGCTGGAATATATTTCCATCCTGCCTCTGATGATCCCGGAAATTATCCTGGGAATGGTACTGATGGCATTTTTCTATTTGCTGAATATTCCTTTTGGAATGCTGACACTGCTTCTGGGACATACGGTTTTTTGTGTACCGTATATTCTGATGCAGGTAAAGGCCCGGCTGGCAGGAATGGATCCTTCTCTGGAGGAAGCTGCCAGAGATCTGGGGGCGGGAAGTTTTCGGGCATTCTGGGATATCACACTTCCTCTGATCATGCCGGCTGTAGTATCGGGATCACTTCTGGCGTTTGCCATGTCCATGGATGATGTGGTGATCAGTATTTTTGTCAACGGACCCAGGATATCCACGCTTCCAGTCAAGGTGTATACGCAGCTGAAAACAGGAGTGACACCGGAGATTAATGCCTTATGTACTTTAATGCTGGTCTTTACGATTGGAGTTTTTGCAGTTTATCATCTGACAGGCAGATTATTAAAAAGAAAAAACAGACTCTTTTCAATAAAGAAAAAATAGGCTATACTAAAATAGTACAGTTTAATATTGCATAAAGAGGAGGACACTATGAAGAAATCAATTGTTATTGCATTATGTGCAGCGCTTTCTGTTACTGCAGCGGTACCAGTCAGTGCAGACAGTGAAAAAGAACTGGTGCTTTTTACCTGGGAAAATATGTTTCCTCAGGAAGTGCTGGACGGATTTGAGAAGGAAACAGGAATTAAGATCGTGTATTCCAACTTTGATACAGATGAAACTATGTTTGAAAAACTGTCTATGGCAAAAGGCGGTGACTATGATATTGTGATCGCCGACGACTATATCATCGAAAATGTAGTACAGGAAGGTCTTGCAGAAAAGCTGGACCAGTCAAAGCTGACAGGATTTGAGAACATCAATCCTTTATATCAGGGACAGTTTTATGATCCGGATAATGAATATACGATACCTTATGGAGCAGGTATCCCTCTGATCGTTTATGATCCGGAAATGGTGGATATTGAGATTAAAGGCTATGCGGATCTCTGGGATCCTTCTCTGGAGGACAGCATTGCTCTGGTGGCAAATTATCGTGTGATCAACGGTATTACAAACCTGACGCTTGGAAAGAGCATGAATGAAGAAGATGTGGAATCTATTAAAGAAACAGGGGAAAAACTTCTGGAGCTGGCGCCGAATGTTCGTCTGATCCAGGATGATAATACACAGAATGCCCTTTTGAACGGAGAGGCAAGTTTGGGCTTTCTTTATACCTCACAGGTGACAGCTGCCCTTGCAGAATATCCGGAACTTGAGGTGGTTTATCCGGAGGAAGGGCTGGGATTTGGTATTATGGGAATGTTTATTCCAAGCCAGGCGCCGAATAAAGAGGCAGCATATCAGTTTATGGATTATATCCTTCAGCCGGAAGTGGCGGCACAGTGCACTGATTTTATCGGCTATTACAGTACAAATAAAGCGGCAGATGAGCTGGTAAATCCGGATCTGGTCGTTCCGGATTCTGTGAAAAAAGGCGAGATCGTACAGAATGTAAGTGCAGAAGCAGAGGAACAGTACAACAAGAACTGGACAGAATTCAAGGCTGCCTGCGACTGACAGGACAAAGGGGGTACAGGATGGAAATTTACAAAGGTACTGCAACCTTTTCGGGAATTGCCATCGGTAAGATTTTATATTACAGCAGAGGCGAGTATCAGATACGTCAGTGTCTGGTGAGCAATATAAAAAAGGAAATCCAGGACTTTCATGAAGCGAGACGGCAGATTATCTGTACTCTGGAGAGGCTTTATGAGGAAAATCGACAGATCAATGAACAGGCTGCGAATATTTTTCTGGGACAGATACGTCTTCTGAGATCAGAAAGCTATCAGAAAGCTATTGAAAGCTGTATTTCTTCGGAGAAGGTAAATGCTGCCTATGCTGTTATGACAAACAGGGATGAAGTAACAGAAACCTTCCGAAATCTGGAAGAGCCTGTAATACGCAGAAGAATCCAGGATATTCAGGAGGTTTCCGGAAGGCTGATACAGATACTGGGAGGCGCATGTGTGAAGATCAATCTCGGAGAGAATCCGGTGATTGTCGTGTCGGAATCGCTTGCGCCTACAGAGATCATGGAGATGGATAAAGACAAGCTGCTGGCTGTAGTTATGCACCATGGGTCTGCAGTATCTCATACGTCCATTGTTGCAAAAACAATGGAGATTCCTTCTCTGGTAGACATAGAAGCTCATGACGAATGGGACGGACATATGGCTATTGTGGACGGTTATACGGGTACTCTGTATCTGGATCCGGATCAGGAGACAAAGAAAGAGTACAGAATTCGTTTTGAAGCTGACAAAAAAGAAAAAGAAGAACTTCTGAAATTAAAAAATCAGGCAGATGAGACGGTAGATGGAAGAAAAGTTGGTCTTTATGCCAATATCGGAAATATGAGTGACCTGAATAATGTACTTTATTACGGTGCTTCTGGAATCGGTCTTTTGAGGAGTGAATTTCAGTATTTGGGAAGAGAAAATTATCCCAGAGAAAATGAACTTTTCCGTGCATATAAAAAACTTGCAGAGACCATGGGCGACAGGCTTGCTGTGATACGTACTGCAGATCTGGGAGCAGATAAGCAGGCCTCTTATCTGGATATTCCGGAGGAGGCAAATCCGATCATGGGAAACAGAGGCATACGCCTGTGCCTGGATCGTAAGCGGATGTTTAAGGCTCAGCTCCGGGCAATTTACCGTGCAAGTGCCTATGGCAATCTTGCAGTGATGTACCCTATGGTGGCTTCAGAAGCCGAAATGGATGAGATTGAGGCACTGGTCTGTGAAGTGAAAGAAGGTCTTACAGAAAAGGAAATTCCTTTCCGTGATATACAGACAAGTATTATGATCGAAACCCCGGCAGCCGTGATGATCAGCCGGGAACTGGCCAAAAGAGTGGATTTTCTCAGTATCGGTACTAATGATCTGACACAGTATACCCTTGCCATGGACAGGCAGAATCCCCTGCTGAAAAAAAAGTATGATGATCATCATCCGGCCATTCTGCGAATGATACAGATGGTGGTAGAGGCTGGTCATGCAGAAGGAAAAAAAGTCGGGATCTGTGGAGAAATTGCAGCAGATACCGGGCTTACAGAAACATTCCTGCGTATGGGTGTGGATTTTCTGTCGGTTGTTCCTGCCTGTATCCTTCCGGTGCGGAAGGCTCTGAGAGAAACGGATCTCAGTGTGAAATGAGGATAGATTTATGCAGAAACAAAAAAGCAAAGTGATACTTCTTCCCTGTAGTTCTTACAGGGAAGAACTTGTTTATGAAGGTTTAAAAAAAGGTCTGGAACTTCTGGGAGGCCTGGAGACGCTTGTAAAAAAAGAAGAGAAAATTCTTCTGAAACCGAATCTTCTGAAAAAAGCAGAAGTGGAAAAAGCTGTGATCACGCATCCGGCGGTAGTTGGTATGTTTGCACGTATTCTAAAAGAATATGGCTGTAAAAATGTGATCCTTGCAGATTCCTGCGGACATGGAACCACCAGAAAGGTAATAGCAGGAACCGGTATGGATCGGTACCTGGATGAATTCCAGATACCGGCTGTGGATTTTTCTGAAGGGATAAAGAAACTCTATCCGGAGGGAAGCCAGGCAAAGGAATTTATGCTCAGCAGGGAGCTTCTGGAGCAGGATTGTGTGATTTCACTGTGTAAGATGAAAACACATGCTCTGGAACGAATTACAGGAGCAGTGAAAAACAGTTATGGATTTGTATATGGTTTTTATAAAGCAAAAGGACATACACTTTATCCAAGTGCGGACAGCTTTGCCCGAATGCTGGTAGATCTGAACCAGTGTGTAAGACCGAGGCTGTATGTTATGGACGGCATCACAGCAATGGAAGGAAACGGTCCCGGCTCCGGTGATCCTGTAGACATGGGAGTGATGCTGCTTTCCACAGATCCGGTGGCTCTGGACAGTGTGTTCTGTCATCTGGTACATCTGAAGCCTCAGATGGTTCCGACTAATTATCATGGAGAAAAGATGGGACTTGGAACCTGGAAAAAAGAGGAGATTGAAATACTTACTCCGGATGGGAGAATTTCCATGGAAGAGGCGGTACGGAAATATGGAAATCCGGAGTTTCATGTAGACCGGAGAGTTATGAAGCATGGAATCTGGGAAAAAATGGCAAAAGCTTTGAATATTTTTCAGAAGAAGCCATATATTGAAGCTGAGAAATGTATCCGCTGCGGAATCTGTGTAAAAAGCTGCCCGGTGCCGGGAAAAGCAGTAGAATTTCGGGACGGACGAGAACATCCGCCGGTGTATGACTATAAGAAATGTATCCGGTGTTTCTGTTGTCAGGAAATGTGCCCGGAGAAAGCAATCAAAGTCAAATAAATTTCTGGTTGTGGGGGGCGGATTTATGTTTTTTGTTCTCTACAGACGATGCCGTTTCCTTTTTGCATCTGAAAGTAGACAACACCAAAACAGAACTCCTTCCGGCTGAATCTGGCTGCTAGCCGCAGGATGGCGGACATAGGTGTACTCTGCGGTTCCGCACCAGAGGAAGTGTATTTTGCAAAGAAGCAGAAACATAGAACTTTCCAAATCGCGAACCAGCTTCTGTGGCAGATTTCTCTGACTCCTGCATGTCCTTTACAGATACAAAATCATATTCATCCACCCTTACAAACAGAAATTTTCTGTGGGAAAAATTCTGATGATGTGCTATGATAATCCACATAAATACTGAGAGGAGACCAGCTATGAAAAGTCAACCCTAAATTAGCAAAAAATTAAGTTCGTTTT
>URWL01000071.1 GCA_900551465.1 uncultured Blautia sp.
GAAGACGACATGGAGACCATTTTCGAATCCAGATCATTGACAGCAGCTGCCATAGGTATGCTAAGATCTATTTCCTCTGCAGGTTTACGCACTTTCTGAACACGCTGTCCCACCACTACATGCTCACAGGAGGTGCCGATCCTGTAGATTTCTGAGCCCTCAGCAGGAGTTGCACGGATGCCCGAAGCAATCCCTGCGATTCCGGTAGGAAGATCATACTCGCTTCCGCCTTCCAGAGCATATCCTGTTTCTTCCTCAGAAGCAGCATAAACCTCACTGTCTCTTTCACTTCCCACAAAACGGCCGCCTGCGGAAACCGCCAGCGCTGCCAGAGCACATACACTGACAGAGATTACTGCACGTACTGAAGAATTTCCTGTCTTTTTTCTTTCTACCTGTGATTGATGATTTTGTGATAATTTCCTGTTTTTCATAGTTCTACATTCCTTGCATTTTCTTTATGTCATATTTTATTTCTTTTGTAACATTTTCGTAATGCATAAGAAAATTATATTTAATAAGCATGCGTATGTCAAGCCATCTTTTTTATTTTTGTGCTATTTTACCAGTTTTACGATCTAAAACGCACTTATTTCATAAGTATTTTCTGCGGTTTGCACAAACTTTTTAACAAAAGATTACATGTCATTAAATTTATTATAAACAGATTTTGATTCTCCGGTCAAGAATTTCCCATCCAAATATTCTAACAATTTTCGTCTTTTCCTTTCATATATACTTTTTTCATATGTACGTTTTGACTATATATTTTTAAAATTTTCAATATTTTTTATAGATATTATCTAACAATTATGATATGATAAAGACATAGATATTAGGAGGGAGGACTACTTATGAGTAAACGTATTATCACTATCAATCGCATGTACGGCAGCGGCGGCCGTGTCATCGGCAAAGCTCTGGCAGAAAAACTTGGATTTGCCTTTTATGATAAAGAACTGATCGAACTGGCGGGAAAAGAAAAACAGATTCCTTTTGCCGAACTGGCAAAGGTAGATGAAAAAAAACCTCACCAATGGCGTTTTTCCGGTGACCATGATGTCCAGATCACTCCTGATTTTTATACACTGCCCATGAATGATGTGCTGTATGATGCACAAAAGGAAATCATTCTTTCACTTGCAGAAAAAGGAAACTGCGTCATTGTTGGCCGATGTGCCAACTATATCCTGAAAGAACGGTGTCTCAGCGTTTATATCCACGCGCCTTTTGATCTCCGCGTCCGCAATGTACAGGCACGAACCGGCCGCGAGGAAAAAAGCGCCCGAAAAATGGTAAAACGAATGGATAAGGAACGCCGCGCATATTATGAATTTTTTACAGATGCAAAATGGACGGATCTAAGTCAGTACGATCTTTGCATTGACAGCAGCCGTTTTACAGAAGATCAGATTCTTGAAATCCTTACTGAAGCTGCCCGGGACTTCTGATCATATTGAACCATATGTTCAAAGTATATTTTTAAACTTTAAGAAAAAGGATCGTGAAAAGCTGCTTTATCAAAAGCTGGTTTTTCATGATCCTTTTTTACTTATTTTTGATGATTTTCAATATAATCCTTCAAAAACTGATATACCTGATCTTCCACCGGAGGGCACCCTTCCAGATGATGACAGAAATTTCTGGTACAGCTGCCAATTCCAAGCTCCCCCGTTTTTCCTCGAAATCCTTGTCCGATATGGATTTTTTCATGGAGCCTGTCCAGAAGCCCCTCCTGTTTCAGCATATCCAGAGCCGGAATCAGATAACCGTAGCAGGCACTGCAGGATTCTACTTCTTCTACTGCATCTGCAACCTCTATCACTTTTCTGGATCTGGGAAGCTGTTTTTCCATATCTGAGCCGCAGACACGAATATCCGCCATGGTAATATCAGAGCAGCCAATTCCAAGTTTTCCTGCCATTTCTACATAAGGAACATCGGCAGTCTCATAATGCATCATATGACATACATAAGCATCTATCAATACCGGATCCCTGCCAACAAGCACCCGGTTCATCTCTACCGGATTTCCTCCATCTTCAAAATCCAGATCCCCGCAAATATTATCCACCACAATAAAATCCTGATGAATTCCTGCGTTCAAATGGGCTATGGGTTTATGAAGCCCCAAAGAATGAAAACGCCTTTTTTCAGAATTAGGTATCAATCCTTTCATATTCTTAAGGGCACAGGTGATCTTTGTCTGACAGTGCCCTTTCAGCACCGGAACATTAATAAGAAAATCAATATCTTTCACCCCGGCACAGATATTCAGTTCCATACCACAGCAGTCTTCTGTATAGCCTTTGTCCTTCTGTGTATCATGAAATTTAATTTTATATGTATTGCAAATCTCATCATAACCACAGGCATAAAAAACATCCATGGTACGTTCTCCTACCCAGGATCCTTCGATCATGGTCAGATCATGAAAATCTTTTTCCTGCAGGTATTCTGCAATTCCGGCCAGAATTTCTCTGTGAGTAGTAGCTCCGTTGGAAGGATCAGAAGCAGAAACCATATTAGGTTTGATCCCGATTCGAAGTTTTTTGTCTCCGATCAGGTCTGCCAGCCTGCTTTCCTCCAACAGTTCCTTTGTCATTTCTTTATAATCTGTTCCATATTTGATAAAGATCTGATTTCTTTCCATTCTGAAATTCTCCCTGTTATTCATCCCTATCATTTCCGGAATCATAATAGCCTTCCGGAATATAAATATGGACGGCCTCTATACGATTTTTTTCTGTCGCATCTACCACCAGTTTCACACCATCTTCCGTTATATAAGACTCTCCTTCTTTCGGGAAATAATCTAATTTTTCAATGATGTATCCGCCAATGGAATCATAATCTTCCGAATCCAGTTTCAGCCCAAGTGCTTCATTCAGGTCATCCAGCTTCGCAGATCCCTGTGCTGTATATTCCCTGTCAGGAACAATTTCCTGCATATCCTCTACTTCATCTGCATCATACTCGTCACGGATCTCACCGACGATTTCTTCCAGAAGGTCTTCCATTGTGATCATACCTGCCGTAGCACCGTATTCGTCCAGAACAATCACAAAATTAACAGAATACTGCTTCATTTCCATCAGAAGAGCAGCTGTACTTTTATGTTCATATGTGAAATACGGTTTCCGGAGAATATCACGAATGGAAAATTTTTCTTTCGGGTTCCAGAGAAGAAGATCCTTCATATTAATAGTTCCAATAATATTGTCCGTACTGTCTTCATAAACCGGATAACGTGTATATCCATCCTCCTTAAAACTGTCAAGGAGTTCCTCATAGGTGGCATTTACATCAATAAAGGACATATCGATTCTGGGCACCATCACATCTTTTGCTCTTGAATCGCCAAAATCAAACACATTGTAGATCATCTTTTTCTCTTCTGACTCAATTACCCCGTCCTCATGGCTTACATCTACGATGGTTCTCAGCTCCTGCTCTGTCATCGTGCTTTGTTTTCCCTTTGGATCGACTCCCAGTATATACAGAATACCATTGGACAGCCTGTTCACAATAAAGATTACAGGAGTAAGCACTTTCATAAGGAAATAAATAACCGGGGCATAAGACATGGACAGCTTTTCCGCATATAAAGTAGCCATGGTCTTAGGTGTGATCTCTCCAAAAAGAAGGACCAGAAGAGTCAGAACCCCGGTTGCAATACCTACAAAAGCATTTCCCAGTACCCGTGTTGTCCAGGTAGTCGCAAGAGAAGACGCAGACAGATTTACAATATTATTTCCAATCAGGATCGTGCTAAGAAGCTTTCCCGGATTGTCAATGATCTTCTGCAAAATCTTTGCCCGTTTATTTCCCTCATTTACCAGAGACATGATATAAATTTTATTAACAGTTGTCATTGCTGTTTCCGCAGACGAAAAGAAAGCAGAAAGCAGCAGCAGGATCAAAAGTACGATCAGTTGTATGACGTCGCCCGAATCCAAATATGTTCACTCCTTTTTTATAAAAATATATAACATGAAATATACACGATTTTTGTTTATAAAGCAAGTAAAAAGTGGAAACCGGAAGCTTCCGGTTTCCACTTTCATTGCTTTTCTCAGTAACCCTGTATAAACAATTATCGGTTTTCTTTTATCTCTTTAAAAAATTTCTTTGTTTCATATATCACCACCGGACTTAATCCCAGGATGCCGATCAGATTTGGAAATGCCATCAGCGCGTTTGTGATATCTGCCAGGATCCAGATAGGCTCCAGAGAAAGAAACGGGGCCGCTGCAATACATCCGATATACAGCAGCTTGTACTGCCGGTTCCACTGCACTCCTCCGGTAAGATATACCAGGCATCGTTCTCCATAATAATTCCATCCGATGATAGTCGTGAAAGAGAAAAAAATCAGTCCAATGGTCACCATATACATTCCGATATTTCCCGGAAGTCCCTGATTAAATGCCGCATTGGAAAGCTTGCCTCCATCCAGCAGAACGCCGCCCACAGGTGTTTCCAGCAGTCCGGAGGAAATCACCACGATTCCTGTCATAGTACAGATAATGATAGTAGTAAAAAATACACTGGTCATAGAAATCAGTCCCTGGCGCACACAGGATTTTGTCTTTGCTGCCGCTACAACGATAGGAGAACTTCCAAGACCTGCCTCATTTGTATATACACCTCTGGCAATACCGGTCCGCATAGCAGTGATCACTGCTGCCGCCGAAGCAGTTCCTACTGCCCCTCCAAAAGCGGCATCAGGTGTAAACGCGCTGACAAAAATAGCCCGAAAGGCTCCTGGTATTGCTTCATGATTAAAAGCCAGCACTGCCAGAGAGCCGATCACATAAGCAATAGCCATAAACGGAACCACAGCTTCCGCCACCTTGGAAATCGACTGGATTCCCCCCAGGATCACCGCAGTTACTGCCACCGTAACAATTACTCCAACCAGCCATGCCGGAACACCAAAAGCAGATTCCACAGATTCTGTGATAGCGTTTACCTGCGGAAAGGTTCCACACCCCAGCAGAGCTGTCACTACTCCGAAAAATGCAAACATTTTCGCAAGCCAGACCCAGTTTCGTCCCATTCCTCTTTCGATATAATACATCGGTCCCCCGGCAATCTGTCCATTTTCATCTGTGGTACGGAACCGGACTGCAAGAAGTCCCTCTGCATATTTCGTTGCCATGCCCAAAAGAGCTGAGATCCACATCCAGAAAAGGGCTCCGGGACCGCCTGCACGAAGAGCTGTTGCCACACCTACAATGCTTCCTGTGCCAATGGTAGCAGCAAGCGCTGTACAAAGAGATCCAAAAGCAGAAACATCTCCTTTTCCCTCTTCTTTTTCAAAAATATATCGAATTGCCCGCGGAAGCTGAGTAAACTGCAGCCCCTTCAGACGGACAGTCAGATAAAGTCCTGTAAAAAGCAGCAGTGCCATGGTTGGTATTCCCCAGACTGCTGCCTGTATTTCTTTTAATACTGATAAAATTATAATCCTCACACCTTTCCTCCGGACAACCCGGATATGGTGTTCAGTATATCATATTTTTCGACAAAAAGAAACTCAGAACTCCTTTTTTTCCAGGATTCTTACACTGCAAAAGTAAGAAGCAGACATGCAGATCCCATAAAAAATAAACAATGTCAGAACTACTGCTCCATTTGGAACTTTTTCCAGACTTTCCATTGCTCCGCTGAAACTTACGCCAAAACTCTCCAGCATATGTTTCCCGGCAAAAAAAACTATCCACACTGCGATCACCATACCCATGGCAATGATCCGTGATTTTTCCGGTCCGAATTTCAGTTTGGCCGGGATCATAACTGCCAGCATCAGTCCTGACGTAAAGAAAAATGCTACCAGTATTGCTATCTGAGAATCAGATCCTCCCTGAAACGGATTGATCCGAAATACCAGGGCTCCCAGAATCACAGCCACAACAGCACCTGCCAGTCCCAGCAGGATACTCAGAAGATATTTTTCTTTTGCATAAACGCTTCTGTCAGCAGAAAGTGTCATCAGCCAAGGCATTCCATTATCAAACTCATCATAAGAAAGTGTGGAAGGCGCCGCAAGAGAAAACATGATCACCAGAAAACTCAGAGAAAAATCCCTCATATCTTCATTGACCAGTCCCAGCACCATGCAGAACAAGCTCACTCCTACATAGATCTTTCCTATATTTGCAAGAAGCGCCAGATCTTTTTTTAACAGTCCCTTCATAATGTCTCTCCTTTCGCCATCATGGTCAGCACCTCATCCACCGAGCCTTTTTCTACAGCCAGAGAAGGATAATTCTCCTGATAAAACAGTCTCCGGTCTGTCAGGCAGCTGAATCCAAAAGCTTCTTTTTTTACTTTCAGGATATACGTTTTATCAAGCTTCTGAAAATCATGGGAATCCATCTTCAGCACTCCGTAATTTTCCAGGATCACATCGGTTTCTTCTCTGAGAATGATCTTTCCCTGATGGATCATATAGATCTCATCGCAAAACTGTTCCAGATCTGAGGAAATATGAGAGCTGATCAGAATTCCCCGTCCGGGAATTTCCATATATTCTCTCAGAAGATCCAGAACAGACTCTCTTGCCATTACATCCAGACCGGCCGTAGGCTCGTCAAGAATCAGAAATCTGGCACCATAGCTCATGGCAGTCAATACCTTCAGCTTTGCTTTCATACCAGTAGAAAAATCCTTTATCTTTTTGTCCATAGGGATCTGAAACCTGCCGCATCTGTCCTGAAACTCCTTTTTCCGAAAATCCGGATAAAAATCTCCCATAAATCCTGCAATCTGCTTCACTGTCAGATAACCGGAAAAAAAGCTGTCTGAAAGAACTGTTCCAATCTGTCTTTTTTCCTTTTCTCCCAGTTCATCACTGTTTTTTCCAAATATCTTTATCTTTCCGGAATCCGGCTTCAAAAGTCCGAGAATTGTTTTAAAAGTAGTGCTCTTTCCTGCCCCGTTGGCTCCGATCAGCCCTGTAACACAATCTTCCGGAATTTCTATCGTGCAATCCAGTTTGAAGTCCCCATATTGTTTTTTTACATGATCCAGTTCTGCAAGCATAATTTATTCCTCCATTATCAACTGAAACAATTCACAGATTTCTTCGTCTGTCACTCCCCCTGCACGGGCTTTGCGGACAGCCTGATCCAGATCGTTTTCCAGTTCTTTTCTTCGTTCTTCCATGAGCAGCCCCTGATTTGCCTGCGCGATAAAACTTCCTTTGCCGTGAACAGTATTGACCAGACCTTCCTCTTCCAGGTAGTCATATGCCTTTTTTACCGTAAGGGCGCTGATCTTCAGCTCTCTGGAAAAAGCCCTCACAGAAGGCAGAGCTGTTCCGGGAGTCAGTTTCCCGCTTATAATGTCCTCTTTGATCTGCGATACAATCTGTTCATAAATTGGTGTCATGGAAGTATGGTTGATGATGATATGCATATCTCTTCCTCCTCTTCACAAACAGTATATAACAGTATATTACTGTTGTCAAGTGTTATATACTGTTTATCAAAAAAAGCCAGAAAGAGGATACTCTTTCCGGCTTTTCCGTTTTTTATTTATTTTCCGTGATCAGCTGAGGCTCTATGGTTAAATTATGAGCGGTCTCTTCTCCATAAAGAAGTGCAATAGCAGCATCATATGCCATAGAGCCAAAGTCCGGACTCTGGATCGTGGCATCCAGAATCCCTCTGTCCACAAGATTCAGTCCCGCGCTTTCTCCTTCAAAACCGTCCACTCCAATAAGATGGACACCTTCCGCCGCTCTGTACTGCTGACATGCCAGAAACGCACCGTAAGCCATTTCATCATTAAAAGCAAACACTACGTCTGCCGGCTCATGAGATACCAGGTAGTCCTTCATGCGCAGCTCTGCCTGATCCCGCAGCCAGTCTCCGTAATCATAGACAATCTGCTCCTGAGGAATCCTGTCCTTAACAGCATCCAGAAATCCTCTGTGTCTTTTTTCAGAAATAGGAGAACCTTTTACCCCTTCTATTACCACGATCCTGTCGCCCTCCTCATACAG
>URWL01000072.1 GCA_900551465.1 uncultured Blautia sp.
TCAGGGATTCCCTGTTGCAGGAATGACCACCGTTCTGATCGGAGCAGTCTCTAATATTATTCTGGATCCGGTTTTTATCTTTTTGTTCCATATGGACGTTGCCGGTGCAGCTATTGCAACTGTTATTTCCCAGATGGCATCCTGTGCCTTTGCGATTCTTTTTCTTTTCAGCAAAAAAGTACATGTTCCTATTTCTTTTGGAAACTATGACAGACGTCTTATGCTGAATATCGTTTATCTTGGACTTTCGCCTTTTCTGATACTGGCAACCGACAGTATCCTTCTTATTGTCATGAATGCTGTTCTTCAGAAATACGGCGGTCCCAAGCAGGGAGATATGCTGATCACCTGTGCTACCATTGTTCAGAGCTATATGCTGATGATCACTGCACCTATGATCGGCATCAGCGGAGGCACACAAGCTGTTATCAGTTATAATTATGGCGCTCAGGCAACACAGAGAGTAAAAAAAGCCATTCGTACTATCTTAAAACTGATGCTTTGTTTTACAACTGCCATGTTTATAGTGTCTCAATTCCTTCCAAAGGTCTTCGTATTGCTTTTTACTTCCAATCCGGAATATATCGACTTTTCCATATGGGGGATCCGGGTATTTACCATGATGGTGATTCCTTTAAGTTTCCAGTATGTATTTGTGGATGCACTGACTGCTCTGGAACGTACTAAAACAGCCCTTACGCTGTCTGTACTCAGAAAGTCCCTGTACATTATGGGAACCATTGCCCTTCCGGCTTTTTATCAGGCTTCCACGGCCTTTTATGCAGAGCCGCTTTCTGATGTAATCAGCTCAGCCGTATCTACGATCGTATTTCTTCTGATCATTGATAAACACCTTCTCAAACGTGAAAAAGCAATTATTTCCTGAAACTTATAATCACGATTTGTCCTAACAAAAAATCCCCCTGCAGAACCCACAAACCAGCGGGCCCACAGGGGGAGTGTGAGGGGGAGCTGCGGGCTTTCGCAACTCCCCCTCACATTTTTTTATTTATCTCTCCAGATAATTCTGCCCTTGGACAGATCATATGGAGAAAGCTCGATTGTTACTTTATCTCCCGGAAGGATACGGATAAAATTCATACGAAGCTTACCGCTGATATGAGCAAGCACCACGTGCTTATTCTCCAGCTCTACCTTGAACATTGCGTTCGGCAGCTTCTCCAGTACAGTTCCTTCCACTTCAATCACATCTGCTTTTGACATTATTAACCTCCTATGTCATCTGTCATTTTGTAAGAGTCAGAATCTCCGGTTCACCGTCTGTGATGAGAACGGTATTTTCATAATGAGCGGAAAGTGATCCGTCCATTGTGACAACGGTCCAGTCATCGTCCTCCCAGGCCACATCTGCTCGGCCTAAATTAATCATCGGTTCAATTGCCAGAGTCATGCCCGGCATCAGTTTAATTCCACGGCGCTTCTGTGGAAAGTTTGGTATCTGCGGATCCTCATGAAGATGAGTTCCAATACCATGTCCTACCAGATCGCGCACAATACCATAATTGTATTTTGCAGCATATGCTCCAATGGCCTTAGAAATATCATTAAGATGATTTCCTGCTTTTGCAAATTTGATTCCTTCAAAGAAACTCTGCTTTGTTACCTCCATAAGCTGGCGTGCCTCTGCAGACACCTCGCCTACTGCATAGGTACGGGCAGCATCAGAATGATATCCTTTGTAGATCAAACCTGCATCGATCTTTACAAGGTCACCTTCCTGAATGATTTTCTTTGTTGAGGGGATTCCATGTACTACCTCATCGTTGAGACTGATACAGAAAGATCCTGGAAATCCATTATAATTTAAAAAGTTTGGAGTACAGCCCAGAGAGCGGATCATTTCCTCTCCAATGCGGTCCAGTTCCTTGGTACTGATTCCCGGTCTGATGTGAGAAGCAAGCTCATTATGGACTTTTTCCAAAAGATGTCCTGCCTCTCTCATAAGCTCTATTTCATGTTCTGACTTAATTGAAACTGACATTTCTTATTCTCCTAAAACTCCCACGATTTCCTGGAATACTTCATCCAGAGCACGTGTTCCGTCTACTGTTTTTAATACACCCTGTTCTGTATAGTAGTCAATCAGAGGCTGTGTCTGATCATGATACACATTCAGACGTTTCTGTACAGTTTCCGGTTTATCATCATCACGAAGAACAAGCGCCTCGCCGCAGGTATCGCAAATGCCTTCTGTCTTCGGAGCCGCATATACTACATGATAAGTAGCTCCACATTTCAGACACGCACGTCTTCCGCCCATACGATTTACAATGTTTTCATCCGGAACATCTACGTCGATAGCGAAATCGATTTTGCTTCCAAGCTTTTCAAGTGCTTCTGTCAGACACTCTGCCTGAGGAATTGTTCTTGGGAAACCGTCAAGTACATATCCATTCTTTGCGTCATCCTGCTGAATTCTGTCTACTACAAGATCACAGGTCAGTTCATCAGGTACAAGAAGCCCCTGATCCATATAAGTTTTTGCTTTTTTTCCAAGTTCTGTGCCGTTCTTGATATTAGCACGGAAGATGTCGCCTGTGGAAATATGCGGAATGCCATATTTCTCAGCGATTTTTTTTGCCTGAGTACCTTTGCCGGCACCCGGTGCACCCAACATGATAATCTTCATAAAAATACCCTCCTTATATTTAAAATGGCTGCAGCATGCAAAGCATACCGCAGCCTTCATTTCCTGTGCACAGTACCGCTACGGTCAGCGGACAAGCACTAGTTAGCCAGAAAGCCTTTGTAATTGCGGACAAGCAACTGAGATTCAATCTGTTTCACAGTTTCAAGGACAACGCCAACTACAATGATCAGTGAGGTTCCGGCAAAGGAAACCTGAGCCTTAAATACACCGTTAAAGAAGAACGGGATCACTGCCACGATGATCAGGCCAACTACGCCTATAAATATAATGTAATTAAGAAGATTCTGCAGATAATCTGATGTAGGCTTTCCTGGACGGATACCCGGGATAAAACCTCCCTGCTTCTTGATATTATCTGCAACTTCCAACGGATTAAATGTAATGGAAGTGTAGAAATATGCAAAGAATACGCAAAGAACGATATACACGATCAGTCCCCAGCTGTACTTCAGCTGAGCCGGATCACACCAGTTACTGGAAGATAATCCTCTCAGAATCTCGCTTCCAATTCCTGTTCCATTAGCTTTTCCTGCAAACTGAGCGATCAGTCCCGGGAAAGACATGATAGAAGAAGCAAAGATGATCGGAATGACACCGGCAGTATTTACTTTAAGAGGAATATTATTGGACTGTCCGCCTACAAGCTTACGTCCAACCATCTTCTTGGAATACTGTACGGGTATTCTTCTTTCTGCTCCATTAAGAATCAATACAAATACAACAACCGCCAGAATAATGGCAAGAATAATAACTCCGGCCAGCATACCTTTTGCAATTGTTTTTCCTTTGATAAAGTTCTCATAGAGGGTCATCATATCACTTGGGATCCTGGATACAATATTTACCGCAAGTACGATAGAAATACCATTCCCAACACCCTTTTCTGTGATACGCTCACCAATCCACATCAGCATAGCAGATCCTGCTGTAAGAGAAACTACTACTACCAGTCCCTTCATGAAATTCATGTCCTGAACAATATTGCCTTTTGCAAATCCGATTGTCATTGCAACAGACTCAAAAAGTGCAAGACCGATTGTTACATAACGGGTGATAGCTGTCATCTTCTTTCTTCCCTCTTCACCGTCTCTGTGCATTTCTTCCAGAGCAGGAATAGCGATAGTAAGAAGCTGAATGATAATGGATGATGTGATATACGGTGTGATGTTCAGAGCAAATATGGACATACTCTCAAAGGAGCCTCCGGTAAACGCATCAAAAAAGTTGAATGCGTCACCGGTGTTGCTCTGAAACCATTGTCTGAATACGTCGCTGTCCACACCGGGAACGGGAAGCTGGGAGCCGATACGGATGACAAAGATCATGCCGATCACATAAAACAGCTTACGACGCATCTCTTTTACTCTAAAAAGACTTTTGAGAGTTTCAAACATTAAATCACCTCTACTGTACCACCAGCAGCTTCAATTTTAGCTTTTGCGGTTTCGCTGACAGCATTTACTTTTACATTAACTTTCTTAGTCAGCTCACCATTTCCAAGAATTTTAACGCCGTCACCAGCTTTGGAAATTGCGCGGCTTTCCAGCAGACTCTCAACAGTAACTTCTGCTCCGTCCTCAAAACGGTTCAGAACGTCAACATTGATCGCAATGATTTCTTTGGAGTTTCTGTTTTTGAAGCCTCTCTTCGGAAGACGTCTGTATAAAGGCATCTGTCCGCCTTCAAATCCCGGTTTCTTGTGTCCGGAACGTGCTAACTGTCCTTTATGTCCTTTTCCGGCTGTCTTTCCGTTTCCGGAACCATGTCCACGGCCTCTTCTGAAGTTATCACTGTGTTTGGAACCCTCTGCAGGTCTCAGATTTGATAAATCCATTTTTGGCACCTCCTTTTATTTCTCTTTACTGTCTCGAATTACTCTTCTACTTTAACCAGATGCTGAACCTGCTTGATCATGCCTCTTGTAGCTGCATTATCAGGCATTTCAACTGTCTTGTGCATTTTTGTAAGTCCCATAGCAACTACAGTCTTTTTGTGTTTCGGAACTGCACCGATAGGAGACTTTACTAATGTAACTTTAATTGTATCTGCCATTTTTCGTTTCCTCCTTATGCCAGAATCTCATCTACAGATTTTCCGCGAAGTCTTGCAACTTCTTCCGGAGTCTTCAGCTGGCTTAATCCCTCGATTGTAGCCAGGACAACATTCTGTTTATTTCTGGAGCCCATACATTTTGTACGGATATTCTTGATACCTGCAAGCTCGATAACGGCACGTGCCGGACCTCCGGCGATAACACCAGTACCTTCCGGAGCACGTTTCAGAAGCATCTCAGCGCTTCCGAATTTGCCTACGAAGTCATGTGTAATGGATCCGTTCTCATCTCTTGCTACTGTTACCAGTTTTTTCATAGCATCTTCTTTTCCTTTGCGGATTGCTTCCGGAATTTCAGCTGCTTTTCCTAAACCTGCACCAACATGTCCGTTGCCGTCACCTACAACAACCAAAGCTGTGAAACGGAAGTTACGGCCACCTTTAACAACCTTGGTAACACGTTTGATTGACACTACTTTATCTTCTAATTCTAACTGACTAGCATCAATAAGATTATGTTTCATGTGTCTTTTTCCTCCCCTTTAGAATTTCAGTCCAGCTTCTCTTGCTGCGTCTGCTAATGCTTTAACTTTACCGTGGTAGATGTAGCCTCCTCTATCGAAAACTACACTCTCGATGCCTGCTTCTACAGCTTTCTTTCCGATAACGGTTCCAAGATAAGCTGCAGCCTTAACATCGTCTGTATGCTCAAGCTCTGCTTTTACATCTTTCTGAAGAGTAGAAGCTGATACTAAAGTTTTTCCCACGCTGTCATCAATGATCTGTGCATAGATATGCTTGTTGGAACGGAATACTGCCAGTCTTGGAGTAGTAGCTGTTCCATTCAGATGATGACGGAGTCTTCTATGTTTCTTTTCACGAATTTCCGCTCTGGATGCTTTATTAATCATGTTCTCACTCTCCTTATTTATTTCTTACCGGTCTTGCCGACTTTACGTCTGATTACTTCATCAGCATACTTGATTCCCTTGCCCTTATATGGCTCAGGTCTTCTCTTGTCTCTGATTTCAGCTGCAAACTGTCCAACTTTTTCTTTGCTGATACCGGAAACGATGATCTTGTTTCCATCAACTTTGGACTCGATTCCTTCAGGATCTTCCATCTCTACCGGGTGAGAGTATCCCAGAGAAAGCACAAGCTTTTTGCCCTGTTTCTGAGCTCTATAACCTACACCGTTTACTTCAAGAGTTTTTGTATAGCCTTCGTTTACACCAACAACCATGTTGTGGATAAGGCTTCTTGTTAAACCGTGCAAAGCTTTCATTTTCTTCAGGTCGTTTGGTCTTGTAACAACTACATGACCATCTTCTACCTTGATTTCCATCTCTGTTGGAAGCGCTCTTTCAAGTGTTCCTTTTGGCCCTTTAACGGTTACTACATTGCCTGCTGCTACAGTTACTTCTACGCCTGCAGGAATAGCTACCGGAAGTCTGCCGATTCGTGACATAATATTGTCCTCCTTACTTAGATTGTCGGAGAGGGAATTTTCCCTCTCTGTTTTCAGTGCTTTTTATAAAAATCTATTGTCAGATTCTTACCAAACAAATGCCAGAACCTCTCCGCCTACATGAAGCTTACGAGCCTCTTTATCAGTGATAACACCCTTGTTTGTGGAGATAATAGCGATTCCAAGTCCGCCAAGTACTCTCGGCAGCTCATCCTTGCCTGCGTATACACGAAGACCCGGTTTGGAAATTCTCTTCAGTCCTGTGATGATCTTTTCGTTTTTGTTCTCTCCATATTTCAGAGTGATGTGAAGTGTTTTAACAACACCGTCTTCTACTAAATCATACTTTGCAATATATCCCTCGTCAAGAAGAATATTTGCGATAGCAATTTTCATTTTGGATGCCGGAACATCTACTGTGTCATGTTTTGCAGTATTTGCGTTACGGATTCTTGTAAGCATATCTGCAATCGGATCGCTCATTGTCATGTTAGTTTCCTCCTCTTATCAGACTTGACATGTTTTGTTATTTATAAAATTACCAGGATGCTTTTTTAACACCCGGGATCTGTCCTTTATAAGCCAGCTCACGGAAGCAGATACGGCAGATTCCGTATTTTCTTAAGTAAGCATGCGGACGTCCGCAGATTCTGCAGCGGCTGTATTCTCTTGTGGAGAATTTCGGTTTGCGCTGCTGTTTGATTTTCATTGCTGTTTTAGCCATTTGAATTCTCCTCCTTATTTAGCGAAAGGCATGTTGAACTGTGTAAGAAGCTCACGAGCCTCTTCGTCAGTCTTCGCTGTTGTAACGAAGATGATATCCATACCTCTTACTTTGTCTACCTTGTCATACTCAACTTCCGGGAAGATCAGCTGCTCTTTGATACCAAGAGCATAGTTTCCTCTTCCGTCAAATGCGTTAGGATTAACGCCGCGGAAGTCACGTACACGAGGAAGTGCAAGGTTGATCAGACGATCAGCAAATTCATACATTTTTTCGCCTCTTAAGGTTACTTTACAGCCGATCGGCATACCCTCTCTGATCTTGAAGTTCGCTACAGACTTTTTAGCCTTTGTAGCAACTGCCTTCTGTCCTGTGATCAGTTCCATATCTGCGATAGCAGCGTCGAGAAGCTTTGCGTTCTCCTTAGCTTCACCAACACCCATGTTAACAACGATCTTTTCGAGCTTCGGCACTTCCATAACGTTCTTGTATCCGAATTTTTTGGTCATGTTATCCATGATCTCATTTTTGTAAAGTTCTTTTAATCTACTCACCTGTCATGCCTCCTCTCTTATTTATCGATAACCTCGCCTGTTGCTTTTGCAACACGGACTTTTTTGTCTCCGTCCATCTTGAATCCGACTCTGGTTGCTTTGCCGTCTACTACCAGCATCACGTTAGATACGTGAAGAGCAGCTTCCTTCTTGATGATTCCACCATTCTGGTTTGCTGCAGAAGGTTTGCTGTGCTTAGTAACCATGTTGACGTTTTCAACGATCACGGTGTTGTCTTTTACGTTAACGGCAAGGACTTTGCCCTCTTTGCCTTTATCTTTACCAGCGATAACTTTTACAGTATCACCTTTTTTAATCTTCATAGCTGACATTAGGCACCCTCCTATAATACTTCCGGAGCTAAGGAAACGATCTTCATGAATTTTTTCTCACGAAGCTCTCTGGCAACTGGTCCAAAGATACGTGTTCCTCTCGGAGTTAAATCGTCTTTAATGATTACGGCTGCATTCTCATCGAAACGGATATAAGATCCGTCTTTACGACGAGCG
>URWL01000073.1 GCA_900551465.1 uncultured Blautia sp.
TAGGAGAACCTTTTACCCCTTCTATTACCACGATCCTGTCGCCCTCCTCATACAGATGTTCAAGAATATACTCTCCTGCCAGTCTTCCGATCTTCTCATCATCTGCCTGGATCAAGCTTGTACAGCAGTCTTTCTCTGAACCTACTCCCGCCATTACAACAGGTATCTTCTCTCTGACCTGTTCCAGGGTTTTATCTAACGATCCGCTTCCATCCGGGGATACAATAAGAAGATCAATTCCATTATCCAGCAAAGACTGAATATCCTGGATCTGCTTTTCCGGACTGCCTGCCGCATCACGGAAAATCATATTAACTGCCGTGTCCTCTTTTTGTCTTTCCGACAACACCTGTACCAGATTGTTCAGCCAGGGTTCCATAACATTTGTAAGACTTACTCCGATCAAATATTGATAGCTGTCTGTATGGATATCACTTTTTCTTCCACAGCCCGATATGCCCAGGAGACAGATCAGGACAACTGTCACCGCGCTTCTGTATGCTTTTTTCATTCTTTTTCTCCTTTGCATACCAGATTTTTACGAAATTCTGAAGGCGATACCCCCTGACAGTTTTTAAAAGCAGCAGAAAAATAATGCTGATTGCTGTACCCAACCTGACCTGCGATCTCATTAATGGACAATTCCCGATTCTCCATAAGGGCAATTGCCTGGCTGATACGCAGCCTTGTAAGAAATTCTTTAAAAGAAATCCCTATTTCCTGTTTCATCATCCTGCTGAGATAAGAAGCGCTGCATCCTATCGCATGGGCTACCTGCCCCAGATCCAGTTCCCGTTCTCCATAATGGTCGTAAATATATTTTCTTGCCTCCAGTACGATCGGCTTACACTCCATAAATTTTCTTGCCTGACTCCTCATTCTTACACAGGCATCCGGAAGCTCTGAACCACTGCAGCTTTCAGTAAAAACACAACATTTCCCTCCTGTCTGCATTTCTATCTGCACCTGCATCTGTTCCAGAAATTCCTCTATTCCGGATGGAATATCCTGAAATATACCGATCACATCCTGGTATCGGCTCATAAATACAGCAACGGGATGAAATTCTCTTAAATGCTCGCTCATGATCTTTTCTAAAGTCATTTTATATAACTCGTCTGATACCGTACCTCCTGCAAGCTTACGTTCATATCCCGGCTGAACCACTGTCATCACAAGAGTGATCCTATCCGGCATGCCTAAATGAAGGAGCTCTGCCTGTTCTTTCCATTCATTCGGAGAAAGCTTCCCCTCAATCCAGTCATTCAAAAAAACATCCTGCAAATATGTCTGATTTTGTGCCAGCTGTTGTTTCACAAGATCCATGAATTTCTTTGATTTTCTGGTTTTTTCCAATTCTTTTATCACAGCCAGAACAGCATTTTTCAATTCTTCCTCTACAATGGGCTTCAAAAGATATTCCGAAACACCAAGCCGGATTGCCTGCTTTGCATAGCCAAACTCATTAAATCCAGATATAATGATCACCTGGCATTCCTGCTCTGTTTTTCGGATTTCTTCCAAAAGCTGGATTCCGCTTAATTTGGGCATACAGATATCAAGCAGTATAATATCCGGATGAAACTCTTTTATTTTTTCCAGAGCATCTGCACCATTTCTTGCCTCTGCACAGACAGATACAGGCAGTCCAAACCCTTCCATGGTTTCTCTCAGACCTTGACGGATCTTCGGCTCATCATCTGCGATCAAAACATTCCACATAATCTTCCCCCACTATATCTGTTTCATACGAAGAACTGCTATGGTTCCTCCTCCCGGTCTCTGTTCATAATGAAGTCCGCAGGTATCTCCAAATGCAATCCTCACCCGGTCATTTACATTCAAAGTCCCATATGCCGTCACCTCACTTGTACGTTCTTTCTGCCTCAGCCAGAAATTCAGTTTTTCACATTCTTCCTGACTCATGCCGGCTCCATCATCTTCCACCTGAAGGATCAGATATTCTTCCCCCTCAGAATAAGCCCGGATCCATATCTTTCCTTTTTCTCTGTCAGATTCTTTAATTCCGTGATAAAGCGCATTTTCTACCAGCGGCTGCAGACACAGTTTCATTACACTGTACTTAAGAAGGTTTTCGTCCACCTGGGTTTCATATTCAAACAGTTCTTCATATCGAAACTTCTGAATATCCAGATAGCTTTTCACCATCGCAATCTCCTGAGAAAGAGAAATGTACTCTTTTCCCTGACTCAGGCTGATCCGGAAAAAATTAGACAGAGCCAGAACCATATCCACGATATCCTGAGCATGATATCTTTTCGCCATCCACTGGATCGTGTCCAGTGTATTATAAAGAAAATGAGGCTTGATCTGTTCATGAAGTATTTTAAGCTCTGCCTCCCTTTTCTTTTTCTGCTCCTTATATACCAGTTCCAGAAGTTCACTGATCTTATCCACCATAGAGTTAAATGCATCTCCCAGCTGGCGGATCTCACCCTTATAATGGTTGTCAAAATGGACATCCAGATCTCCTGTCTGAGCCCGTTTCATCAGCCTGGACAGATTTGATATGGGCCGTGTAAAAGATGCCGAAAACAGTACGGAAGCCACTACAGCCAGCACTGCAACAAGAACAGCGCTCCATATGGAAACATGTTTTACATATGCCACTCCCTCTATGGTCTTGCCCCAGTCAAACACACCTACTGCCGTCAGATCTGTAAGACGGGAACGGCTGTATATCACATTATAATCTTCACCCTCGATCCGACAGCGTACCTGTCCGCTGTCCTTTTCCGAAAACCATGAAGGATTCATTCGGTATACAATCTTGTTCTGAGGCGCATATACAACCTTTCCGTGACTGTCCTGGATATATCCAAACCCTGTCTGACCCATGGTAATGTCTTCCACCAGATTCTGGATGCTTTTCAGATCCATATCCACCAGGATCACTCCCACCGCCTGTCCGGTGTCCTTATCTGAAATCATTTTTGCTGTACTTACATACTGATCTGTACTATGATTTTTCCAGCTTTTCAGATTCCGTCCAAAACTGTCCGTATTTAAAACAAGATTTCCATGTGCAGCCAGCGCTTCCTGATACCAGTCTTCTCTTGTAAGAGAGTTTTTCTGAAGACGATAGGAATCATTTGACAAATACTGCCCTTTCTCACTGACAAGTACCATATTAAGGTAATCCTCATATGTGTCGCTGTACTGAAGAAGCAGTTCTCTGACCTGTCCCTCTAAAATTACTCTTCTTGCCTGCTGCTTCTCAACATCCAGCTTCAGATATTCCTGAACACAAGGGGTATTTCCCAGTACTTCTGCATTATCCGAAACAGACTGAAAAATAAGATCAAGCGAGCGCAGTACCTGATTCTGTATCTCCATGGTATTCGCATAGGAATGTTCCTCCATTGAACCCTGATAAATGATATTTCCAGCCGTAGTGATCACAATGGTAACAAGCAAAAGAAGTCCACAGTTAAGCACGACCATTTTAAACAGCATATTATCTGGATGTAATATTTTTTTGATCATCTGCAGCATACCGTACCTCCAATGCTACCTATCATAATGTATCTGCCACTTTCTGTCAACCGCTCTGTTTTTCAGATATTCGTTTCTCTTTTCTGACAAAAAGGGAGGCTGAAAACCATCCCTGATTTTACAGCCCCCTTTGTTATTTTTTACATAATTTCCTGGATCCTGACTGAGAAATATTATTCTGCTGCTCCGCCATATTTCTCAAGAAGCTCTTCTGCATTTTCCGGAGTAACGATCTCAGAAGTAAGAGTCAGAGTTTTTTCAAGCTCTTTTCCCTCTACAAGAAGCTGGTATGCACTTTCAATCGCCTCTGCACCTCCGGTAGGATAAACCTGGGTCATGCTCAGTCTTCCGTCCATTACGCTGCGGATACCGCCGTCCGGTGTAGGAAGTCCATCAAATCCAACAAAGAGAATGTCTCCTTCTCTGCCTGCATTCTTCGCTGCAATATAAGCGCCCTCTGCCATTGGGTCGTTCAGTGCCAGGAACAGATCGATCTCGTCATTTGTCTGAAGCATTTCCTCTGCTACAGTGATTGCTTTTTCACGAAGCCAGTCAGCATTATTTTCTGCAACGATCTCAACTTTATCATTTTTCTTGATACCCTCACGGAAACCATTGTCTCTGTCGATTCCGCCGGAAGTTCCCTCAAGACCTTTGATCTCGCAAACCTTTCCTCCGTCCGGAAGAAGAGTATCTGCTACATACTCGCCTGCAATACGACCCATATCTACATTATCTGCACCAATAAACTGTGTGTATTTATCTCCATCGATCTTTCTGTCCAGAAGGATTACCGGAATTCCTGCATCATAAGCTGCACTTACTGCATTCGTCAGAGGAGTTGCCTCATTAGGTGAGGTGATGATCAGATCTACTCCCATCTGTACAAAGTTCTCAATATCAGCGATCTGCTTGGAGTTATCCTGTGCCGCATCTGCAAAGATCACTTCAAACTCCGGATGCTTTTCTGCTGCCATTTTAATCTGATCATTCATGGCAACACGCCATGGCTCGCCAAGATTACACTGTGACATACCAATGACATATTTGTCTTTTTTCTCTGCTGCAAATGCAGGAACTGCGCTCACTGCAAGTGTGGATGCTCCGATTGCTGCTGTCAGCAGGATACTAATGGCTTTCTTATTCATATTGTACCTTCTTTCTCCGGCAGTTTTCACTTCTTTTTTATTTTTAATCTTCCTTTCTGCTGCCGGACAGTGGAAGAATTTATTTACATTGTTATATATCAGTCTTTTACTTTATCTGCCTGCATAAATACAGCGATGATGATCAGAAAACCTTTTACCATAAGCTGAAGATTTGAGTTCACACCTTTCAGACCCAGAACATTATCCAGCATGCCAAGGATCAGCGCACCGATCAGGGTACCGATCATCGTTCCCTTGCCACCTGCCAGACTGGTTCCGCCAATAGCGCAGGCTGCAACAGCATTCAGTTCATATCCCTGACCTTCATTAGGACCGCCCTGACTGATCTGGGCTGCATGGATCATGGCTGCAACAGATGCCAGCATAGAACAGATCACAAATGCATAGATTTTGATCCGGTCAACCTTAATACCGGAAAGGTACGCTGCCTGGCGGTTTCCGCCAATAGCATATACCTGACGTCCAAATCTGGTTTTGCTCAGGATAATCTGAAAAATAATAAGCAGAACAATAAAAATAATAGCCGGTACCGGAACCACACCGCCAATACGCATCTGAAGAACCTCAAATGCAGGAGGAGCCATTCCTTCTCCTTCTCCATATGCCAGAGGAATACCAATACCATTTGCCCAGAATCTGGCAAGACCACGGGCAATATTCATAGATGCCAGCGTTACAATAAATGCCTGAAGATGAAGCTTGGTAATACACAGACCATTGAAAAGTCCAAAAAGTCCGCCGATCACAAGGCTTGTCAGCACAGCCGGAATAAAACCAAATCCACTCATAACCATCAGATAGGCACATCCGGTAGAAATAAGTCCTACAACAGAGCCTACAGAAAGGTCAATATCACCAAGAATCAGAATCAGTGTCATACCAATGGCAATAATACCGTTTTCCGATACGGCACGGAGCACATTCATCAGATTTCGGATATCAAGGAAGTTATTTCTTCCGTCTTTTACACAGATGGTAGAAGCTACCACAAAGATGATTACCAATGCGATCACACTCTGCATCTGTTTCAGCACAGCTTTTACTTTTGCTTTGTTTTCCATTACATTTCCTCCCTCTATTTTGTTGCACTTTCAAGCAGTTTTTCCTGCGTTGCATCCTTCTGCAGGAATTCTCCCGTCAGTTCTCCTTCACAGAAGGTAACGATCCTGTCAGAAATTCCGATGACCTCAGGAAGCTCTGAAGATACCACAATAATAGCCATTCCCTGTTTTGCCAGATTATTGATCAGCTGATATATTTCCGCTTTTGCACCTACATCAATACCTCTGGTAGGCTCATCAAGCAGAAGAATCTTTGGCTCAGTCATCAGCCATTTTGCAAGAACAACTTTCTGCTGATTTCCACCGGACAGAGAACTGGCCAGGGTTTTTGCTCCGGGTGCTTTGATCCTTAATGTTTCCATCTGTTTCTGCCAGATATTTTTTTCTTCCGATGTTTTCATAAAAAACATTGGACTGAACTTTTTCAAAAGAGGAAGGGACATATTTTCTCCTATAGATCTGGAGAGCACCAGACCAGTACCCTTTCTGTCCTCTGTTGCAAAGGAAATACCTGCTTTAATGGCATCAGAAGGAGTCTTTATGGAAACCTCTTTTCCTTCTATATAAATATGTCCTTCTGTTTCTCCATGATGTACTCCTGCGAGACATTCAAAAAACTCTGATCTTCCTGCACCGGCAAGTCCCGCAATTCCAAGAACCTCTCCATGACGTACATAAAGTGAGATGTTTTTTAAAGATCTGCGGAAGCTTCCTTCCGGAGGTGTATAGCTGAGTTCCTTTACCTCCAGTGCAACTTCACCTTTTTCAGTAGGATCTTTCGGATACTGTTCACTCATATCACGTCCTACCATCATCTTGATGATCTCATCTTTCGTCGTTTCAGCTGCTCTGACTGTTCCGATATACTGGCCGTCACGCATAACGGTCAGTCTGTCTGCAATCTTAAAGATTTCTTCCATTCGATGGGTGATATAAATGATACCTTTTCCCTCGCTTCTTAATCTTCTGATAATGTTAAATAATTTTTCCGCCTCTTTTTCACTGATAGCAGAAGTAGGCTCATCCATAACAATGATCTCCGAGTTCAGAGAAATGGCTTTTGCAATTTCTACCAGCTGCTGTTCACCAATACGAAGATCCTTCAGTTTTTTTGCCGGATCTACCTTTACGTCCAGCATTTCAAGATACTTCCTTGATTCTTCGATCATACCCTTAAAATCCACCGCCGGTCCAGCCTTGGATTTCCACCTGCCAAGAAAAATATTCTCTGCCACACTAAGCTCCGGTACAATCTGCAGTTCCTGATGGATCTTTGCAATTCCAAGCTTCTTAGCGGTAATAGGATCTGAGACATGGACCTTTTCGCCTTTCAGATAAATCTCTCCTTCTGTAGGCTGAAGGGATCCGCTCAAAATATTCATGAGGGTTGATTTACCTGCTCCATTTTCGCCCATCAGAGCCAGGACTTCACCAGCATAGAGGTCCAGGGAAACGCCTTTCAGCGCCTGCACGCTTCCAAAGGTTTTACTAATATCTTTCATATCAAGTAATTTCTTTTCCATAGTTCCTCCTTTTCGTTCTCTTTATTTTCAATACATACATTATATACAATTTTTCTTCCTATGTATTTCTAAAAATCCGTGATTTTTTTATAATTTTTTTACTTATTTTTATTTTATTTATCTATTTTTAACAAAAAAAGATAACCTGTGCCGCTTTTGGATAAGCGATACAGATTATCTTTTTCTTATCTTATAACTTAATATTTCAGACTCTGTGGGTCATTTTTCAAATATACATACTTGATATAATGAAGAAGCTTCTTTTCTCCATGATCATTGAGGATCCGAAGAAGAGCCTCCAGTTCCTTTTTTGTCTGCGGATGAATAAACCAGAGCTCATCCTTACTTTTCAAAAAATATTCCAGCGGCTGACTTTGTGTATATGCGTCACCAAGATAGTTTCTGGATGCACTGATCCGGTCCATAACCATTTCCGCCACATATTTCCTGGGCATCTGCGCTCCCATGATCACATGATCTTTATCCAGAGAATAATCTACCCAATGTTCAAAATGATGTTTATTCCGTCCTTTGTGATGAAGCCAGGAAGTAGAAACTCCAATATCTTCCCTTTCCGCATTATTAGGACTTCTTGTTCCCTGATAATATCTGCATCCTACAAGAAATTCTGCAGGAGAATATTTAGACAGATCATGAAGAAGACCCTGTTTGTAAAGACCTATCCGAAAACAAT
>URWL01000074.1 GCA_900551465.1 uncultured Blautia sp.
GCATATTCCGGTGCCGACCCCGATTCTTGTAGCAATTATTGTGGTAGTGCTTGTAAGTTTATTCTTAAACAGAACAGCGACAAAATTATATGTTGAAAGTGTCGGTATTAACCCGAAAGCCAGCCGTCTGTTCGGACTGAATTCCAACAGGATCATCTGGCTGACATATGCAGCCTGCGGACTCTGTGCAGGAATCGCAGGTATGATCGCTACATCAAGAATCTCATCCATTGATGCCAATAACGTAGGTAATCTGATGGAATTGGATGCAATCCTTGCAGTAGCCCTTGGAGGAAACTCACTGGCAGGAGGAAAGTTTTCTCTTGGAGGAAGTGTCATCGGAGCGATCACGATCCAGGCATTGTCAACGACACTCTATGCACTGAAAGTAACCGGAGATCAGCTTCCGCTTTATAAGGCGATCGTAGTTATCATTATTGTGACACTGCAGTCTCCGGAATTCAAGAAATTTATGAATCGATACAAAGCAAAAAGAGCGGCGAAAGCTGCTGGAGAGAAGGTGGCATCATGATAGAGAAAATCAAGAGCAAACTGCGCGGGAATGGTTTCCTGCTGTTTGTCACCATCGTGCTGTTCTTCATCTTGTATATCGCAGGAGCCATCGCCTATGGTGACCGTAACTTCACAAGTCCTCAGGTATTTTTAAACCTGTTTATCAGCAACGCAGGGCTGATCATTGCAGCAGTCGGCATGACCTTTGTCCTTATCACTGGAGGGATTGATATTTCCATAGGTTCTGTCATCGGCGTTGTATGTATGATGCTTGCATGGATGATGGAGATCAAACATATGAGCGCAGGGCTGGCAATCGTCTTAGTGCTGGCATTTGGAATTATATTCGGTCTGGTACAGGGATTCCTGGTAGCATATTTAAAAATTCAGCCTTTCATCGTAACACTGGGAGGTATGTTCTTTGCCAGAGGTTTGACCGCCGTGATCAGTTCTGACATGATCAGTATTAAAAATGAGACGTTCTTAAACCTTGCAAATAATAAAATTTACTTAAGCTTTATCACTTACTATAACAACAGAGGAATCGCAATGCACCCATATATTTACCTGAGCGTTGTTATCGCACTCCTGGTTGTGGCAATTGCATTTGCACTATTGAAGTTTACAAAGTTCGGACGTGCAGTATTTGCCGTGGGTGGAAATGAACAGTCTGCACTGCTCATGGGACTGAATCCGAGAACAACAAAATTAAAGGTTTATGTATTAAACGGATTTTTAGCATCCCTGGCCGGTTTTGCTTTCTGCTTAAACTCCTGCGGAGGATTTGTAGAGCAGGCCCGCGGATTCGAGATGGATGCCATTGCGGCAGCTGTCATCGGAGGAACACTGCTGACCGGAGGTGTAGGAACTGTTATCGGTTCACTTTTCGGATCTCTGATCAAAGGTATCATTGAAACGATCATCACATTCCAGGGTACATTGTCATCCTGGTGGACGAGGATTGCCATTGCAGCCCTGCTTTGCTTCTTCGTCATCTTACAGAGCGTATTTAAATCCATCCGTGAAAAACGGCTGGCCCAAAGTGAAGATTAGCAGGAGGTAGGAAAATGAATAACATGCCGAAAGTAAAAATCGGGATCGTAGCAGTCAGCCGTGACTGCTTCCCGGAAAGCCTTTCCGTTTCCAGGAGAGAAGCTTTAGTGAAAGCTTATAAAGAAAAATATGGGGAAGAAGACATCTATGAATGTCCGGTCTGCATCGTAGAGAGCGAGATCCATATGGTGCAGGCACTGGAGGATATCAAAAAGGCAGGGTGCAACGCGCTGGCAGTATATCTCGGAAACTTCGGACCGGAGATCTCAGAGACACTTCTCGCCAAACATTTCGACGGACCAAAAATGTTCGTTGCGGCGGCTGAGGAAAGCGGAAACAATCTGCTGGACGGACGGGGAGATGCCTACTGCGGAATGCTGAATGCAAGTTATAACTTAAAGCTTCGGAATATTAAGGCATACATCCCGGAATATCCGGTTGGAACTGCGCAGGAATGTGCGGATATGATCCATGAATTTGTACCGATCGCGAGAGCGGTAAAAGCACTGAGTGAGCTTAAGATTATTTCTTTCGGTCCAAGACCACTGAACTTCCTGGCCTGCAATGCACCGATCAAGCCATTATATGATCTGGGCATCGAAATTGAAGAAAACTCAGAGCTGGATCTGTTCGAGGCGTTCAACAATCATAAAGATGATGAACGGATTCCTTCTATAATAAAAGAAATGGAAGAAGAACTGGGTCAGGGAAATAAGAAGCCTGAAATTCTGGCAAAGCTTGCCCAGTATGAACTGACATTGAAAGACTGGGTGGAAGAGCACAGAGGCTACAGGAAATATGTTGCCATCGCGGGCAAATGCTGGCCGGCATTCCAGACCCAATTCGGTTTTGTTCCATGCTACGTAAACAGCCGTCTTACTGCCCAGGGAATCCCTGTGTCATGTGAGGTGGATATCTACGGAGCGCTAAGTGAGTTTATCGGAACTGCGGTAAGTGAAGACGCGGTAACGCTTCTTGACATTAACAATTCTGTTCCTGCCGATATGTATGAAGAAGATATCAAAGGAACATTTGACTATACACAGAAAGATACCTTCATGGGATTCCACTGTGGGAACACTGCAAAGAGCAAGCTGTCCTTCTGCGAGATGAAATATCAGAAGATCATGGCAAGGACACTGCCGGAGGAAGTGACTCAGGGAACCCTGGAAGGAGATATCACACCGGGAGATATTACATTCTTCCGTTTACAGAGCACGGCAGACACAAAATTAAGGGCCTATGTGGCACAGGGAGAAGTTCTTCCGGTAGCAACAAAATCCTTTGGATCCATCGGAGTGTTTGCCATCCCAGAGATGGGAAGATTTTACCGCCATGTACTGATTGAGAAGAACTACCCGCATCACGGGGCAGTCGCTTTCGGACACTTTGGAAAAACATTATATGAAGTGTTCAAGTACATCGGTGTGGATGTCGGTGAAATAGGATTCAACCAGCCGAAGGGTATGTTATATCCGACGGAAAATCCTTTTTCATAAAGTAAAAGTAACTTTTTACTCCTTCTTAGACGGAGACAGACTCTAACCAGGTCTGTTTCCAACAGCACTTGGATAAAGCCGCAGAACATTTTGTTTTACGGCTTTGTCATATTTGTTTTTCACAGAAAAGGAATATACTATGAAGAAAATAGGAATACAGCCATTTGGCACAACTTCTGCGGGAGAGGAAGCAAATTTATACACAATTGCATTTAAAGACGGAAGTTCATTTTCCGCCACCGACTACGGAGCCAGTATCGTATCCTGTGTGGTTCCTGACAAAGACGGAAAGATGACAGATGTTGTTTTGGGATATGAGAATGTCAAGGATTATGAACAGCAGGATATGTTTATGGGATCGGTTATTGGAAGACATGCAAACAGGATCAAAGGGGCATCTTTCACTTTGAACGAAAAAGAATACAGGCTGTGTGCGAACGAAGGATGCAATCACCTGCACGGAGGCAATTCGGGCTTTCAGAAGAAGTTATGGAAAGGAGAGAGCCGGGATAACAAGATTATCTTTTCCCTTTTCAGTCCCCACATGGAGGAGGGGTATCCCGGCAGTTTACAAGTCAGTGTTATTTATTCATTTACAAAATACCATACACTGCATATTGATTATACCGCCGTCTGCGATCAGGATACAATCATTAATCTGACCAATCACGCTTATTTTAATCTTGCGGGTCATGATGCGGGTAACATCCAAAACCATTTTTTGAAAGTCAACAGCGATTTCTATACTCCGGGAGCAGCGGATTCTGTTCCCACCGGGGAAATTATGAGTGTGGAGGGCACCCCGTTTGATTTCAGAGAAGAAAAACAAATAGGGAAAGATATAAACAAAGAAAATCAACAGCTGGAATACGGCTGCGGATATGACCATAACTTTGTACTTGCAAAAGAAAAGGAAAGCTATGGGGAAGCAGCCAGGGCATGGTGCAGCACAACGGGGATAAGTCTTATTGTGGAGACAACCCTTCCCGGAATGCAGCTGTACAGCGGAAATCATATCCATGGAGAGCCTTTGGGCAAGAACGGGACGGTGTACCATAAACGTGATGGTTTTTGCCTGGAAGCTCACTTTTTTCCTTCAGGCCTTACTTATTCTCATTTTCCTCAGCCCATTCTCAGAAAGGGAGAGATTTTCCGTCACCGGACGACTTATTCATTCGGTATTCGATAGGTTTGTTTTTGTGGCTCTTTAGGTATAACAGTGGTAAAATAAAAGAGATATCATAATTACTTAAATCCATTGACCAGGAGGGACGTTTATGGAAAATATACCAGAAGTAGTTTTAGGAATTGCAGCGGTCAGCAGGGATTGTTTCCCTATGTCACTGTCCGAGAACAGGAGAAAACTTGCTGCAAAAGCCTATCGGGAGAAATACGGGGAAATCTTTGAATGTGAGACTTGTATTGAAAATGAATTGGACATGAAGAAAGCCCTTGAAGAGCTTAAAAAAGCAGGATGCAACGCATTGGTTGTTTACCTGGGAAATTTCGGACCTGAGACGGCTGAGACATTACTGGCTAAAGAATTCGACGGGCCGGTGATGTTTGCGGCGGCAGCCGAAGAGACACAGAATAAGCTGACCGATGACCGGGGTGATGCTTACTGTGGTATGCTCAATGCCAGCTATAATTTAAAGCTTAGAAATGTAAAGGCTTATATTCCGGAATATCCGGTGGGGACTGCCGAGGAAGTGGCAGACATGATTCATGACTTTGTACCGGTGGCAAGGGCAGTGATCGGCGTGCGTAACTTAAAGATTATTTCTTTCGGTCCGAGACCACAGGATTTCCTTGCCTGCAACGCACCGATCAAACAGCTTTATAATCTGGGAGCCGAGATTGAAGAAAATTCTGAACTGGATTTGTTTGAGTCTTTTAAGGCACATGAGGGTGATGAGAGGATTCCGGATGTGGTAAAGGACATGGAGAAGGAGCTGGGAGAGGGAAATAAAAAACCTCAGATACTGCCTAAACTTGCACAGTATGAGTTGACCCTCCTGGATTGGATCGATAAGCATAGGGGTTCCAGGAAATATGTGGCCATTGCAGGGAAGTGCTGGCCTGCTTTTCAGACTCAGTTCGGCTTTGTTCCATGCTATGTCAACAGCAGGCTGACGGCAAAGGGAATCCCGGTGTCCTGTGAGGTGGACATTTACGGAGCTCTGAGCGAATTTATCGGAATGGCAGTCAGCCAGGATATTGTGACTCTTCTGGATATTAACAATACAGTACCTGATGATATGTATGAGTCAGAAATCAGGGATAGTTATGAATACAGCCGCAGAGATGTGTTCATGGGATTTCACTGCGGAAATACGGCTTCAGAAAAGCTCTCTTCCTGCGAAATGAAAAATCAGCTGATCATGACGAGAACGCTGCCCGAGGAATCTACACAGGGAACGCTGGAAGGTGATATCATACCGGGAGACATTACATTTTACCGGCTTCAGAGTACATCAGATTCAAAATTAAGAGCATATATCGCACAGGGAGAAGTACTCCCGGTGAGGACAAGATCATTTGGAGGGATAGGTGTTTTTGCCATACCGGAAATGGGAAGATTTTACCGTCACGTACTTATAGAAAAGAATTTCCCGCATCACGGAGCAGTTGCTTTTGGACATTTTGGAAAGCTTCTGTTTGAGGTATTTAGGTATCTGGGGGTGGAACAGACGGAACTCGATTTTAACCGGCCGAAGGGAATGTTGTATCCTTCCGAGAATCCATTTGCATAATAGAGGAAAGGAGTTGGAAGATGTATTACATAGGACTTGACCTAGGGACTTCTGCACTGAAGCTATTATTAATGAGCGGGCAGGGTGAGATTTGTAAGATTATTTCCAAAGAGTATCCCATTTCATTCCCAAAACCAGGGTGGTCGGAACAGAATCCTGTGGACTGGTGGAATGCTGCTGTGGATGGAATCCGTGAATTGGTCCGAGATGTGGATAAAGATCAGATCAAGGGGATCAGCTTCGGAGGCCAGATGCATGGACTGGTCGTTCTGGACAAAGACGATAATGTCATCCGTCCCGCAATTCTGTGGAATGACGGCAGGACATCAGAAGAATGTAAGTTTCTAAATGAAGTGGTGGGCACAGAAAAACTGTCTCAGTATACTGCCAATATTGCTTTTGCAGGTTTTACCGCGCCTAAGATTTTATGGATGCAGAAACACGAGCCTGAGAATTTCAGCAAGATTCATAAAATTATGCTGCCGAAGGATTATCTTGCCTACCGTCTGTCAGGTGTATTTTGTACTGATGTTTCAGATGCATCAGGAATGCTTCTGTTTGATGTGGAACATAAACGCTGGTCGGAAGAAATGTTGAATATCTGCGGTATAAAGGGAGAACAGATGGCAGATATTTATGAAAGTTATGAAGCAGTGGGCACAGTGACGCCTGAAGCTGCAAAAGAATTGGGACTTTCTGAAGCTGTAAAAATTATAGCAGGTGCAGGGGACAATGCGGCAGCAGCCATCGGAACAGGAACCGTGGGAGACGGCAAATGCAATATTTCTCTGGGAACATCAGGGACTATTTTTATATCAAGCAAAAATTTCAGAGTGGATAAAAATAATGCACTTCACTCTTTTGCCCATGCGGACGGACATTTTCATTTGATGGGCTGTATGCTGAGTGCTGCATCCTGCAATAAGTGGTGGATGGAAGATATCATTGGAACAAAAGAGTATGGAAAAGAGCAGGAGTCTCTTCAGGTGCTTGGAGAAAATCATGTGTTTTTCCTGCCATATTTGATGGGAGAACGCTCCCCATATAATGATCCGGATGCCAGAGGGGCATTCATCGGCATGTCTATGGACACAAAGAGATCGGATATGACACTGGCAGTGCTGGAAGGTGTTGCTTTTGCAATGAAAGACTCACTGGGAATAGCAAAATCTCTGGGAATTGATATCAAGAAAACAACTATCTGCGGAGGAGGGGCAAAGAGTCTGCTCTGGAGAAAAATCATGGCTAATGTCCTGAATCTTGAAATTAATATTATAGAAAGTGAAGAAGGTCCTGGATATGGAGGAGCAATTCTTGCAGCAGTTGGATGCGGTGAGTATAGTTCCGTGGAAGAGGCAGCGAAGAAACTGGTGAAAGTCGTGGATACAGTAAAACCCGATTCAGAGCTGGTCAATAAGTATGAAGAACGATATAAGATTTTCAGGCAGATTTATCCGAGTCTGAAATTCCTCTACCCAATGCTCTAAATCATTTAAAGCAGTACAGCAAATAAGACTTTTCTCCGCTGTTTGTTCTTTTCAGCAGTGGAGAAAAGCAGTTTACAAGAGCTTAGAAATATAAAAACTCATATTCAGGAAATCTGGAAGTTGTGAAAAATACATGCTGATACTACTATATATAGTAGAAAAGAATTATATTCCAATTTTTATTAAATTATTTCATAAAATCTATTGACAAAGAGTTGTGAGTTTGATAATATATTCAAGCGTCACATGAAGACGCAGTATCATAACGTAATTGTTTAGGCGCTTTTGGAGAAGTACTCAAGTGGCTGAAGAGGCGCCCCTGCTAAGGGTGTAGACCGTTTGCGCGGTGCGAGGGTTCAAATCCCTCCTTCTCCGTTTTTATAAATTCTTAAAAAGAACTTATAAAAAATGAAAAAAGTTGTTGACACAGAGAAATAAATATGATATTCTAATATAGCTGTCGCAAGAGGAACGACAAAAAACGACAGCAGATCTTTGATAATTGAACAATAAGACAACCTTGAAAAT
>URWL01000075.1 GCA_900551465.1 uncultured Blautia sp.
AGCAACCCTCCCTTAACTGCGCCATATTTTTCAATTGCTTCTAAACCATATTGAGAACATGTGGGAATATAAGGACATTTTGTTCTCTTCATCGGTGACAGATATTTCTGATAAAGTCGTATCAATTTAATTAGAAATTTCTTCATTTTTATTCTCACCTGCTATCTGATGCTTTTTTGCAAGGTGCAGCAATGCGCTCTCTATCTCCTGATAGCTTTTTTCCTTTGCTGACGGTCTGGCTATTACTACAATATCCAGACTTTTCTTAAATAGCTGCTCATTTAAACGATAACTTTCCCTTATCAGCCTGGTGACTCTGTGGCGTACCACACTATTCCCTACTTTTTTACTTACTGATATTCCCAGACGATTCTTCATGTACTGATTTTCCAGCACGTACATCACCAGATACCGATTTGCATAAGATGTTCCATGTCTGTAAACCTGTTGAAAATCACTGTTTTTTTTCAAGGACTCTGAATATTTCATCGAATCCTCCTTTGATTACAAAATTAATAGTACAGGATTATTCCTGAATAGAAGAAAAGACCACAAAACTGCGGTCTTATATCTTAGCTTACGCTGATAACTGCTTTCTTCCTTTTAATCTTCTTGCAGCTAATACTTTACGGCCGCCTTTTGTGCTCATGCGGGCTCTGAATCCGTGAACTTTAGCTCTTGATCTCTTTTTCGGCTGAAATGTCATTTTCATAGGTAAAGCACCTCCTTTATCTATTATCCAATTTTAAATTTTTCCATAGAACATCATTTCAATTATATTCATAAACCCCCTGTTCGTCAAGCAAAATTTACGTTTTTTCCGCAAAACAAAGCGGATCGACCTGTTTCGAACTTCATAATCTATCAAGATTGAAAGTCTTCTCAAAAACTCCATATTTGAAAGTTTTTATAATCAACACCCTAATGTGGAAATCTATAGTTAACGTAAAGTTATGCACATTTTGTGGATAACTTGTGGATAACTTTTATTTTACCTTGATAAATATCCACATTTTTCGACTTTTTTATACACATTATGTTTATAAAACCCTTTATTTTACAGTATTTTTTTCGTGGAAAAAGTTTTACACAATCCCCATAGGGATTTATCCACCTTCTTCGGTCTTATGTTAACCTATTGCGGTTTTTCCACAAACCAGCACTTATCCACATGTGGAAAAATGTGTATAACTATAAAACTTGAAATAAGGATTGCGAAAAACTATTATTTATTATAATATATAAAAGGATATTTATGTCTTTCAGACTTAATATAAATAATATTTCCAGCAAATCAGCACCCAGGAGAGTAAAAATGGATAAAGTAATAGAAAAATGGGATGAAATTCTACAGATTTTGAAAGTAGAATATGATGTGGCTAACGTTGCCTTCAACACATGGCTGAAGCCTTTGAAAGTTTATGATGTAAAAGACAATGTGGTTACGATTCTTGTTCCTTCCGAACAAAGCGTTCTGCTTGATATTGTCAACAAAAAATACAGGCTGCCTCTTCAGGTTACCATCTGTGAGGTTACAGGTATGGATAGCTGTGAAATCAACTTTATCCTTCCTGAAAATGTACCGAAAAAAGAAAATCCTTCCTATAATATGTCTGAATCCAGATCTCTTCGTGACCAGCGCTGCGAAGAAGCTCATTTAAATCCAAAATATACTTTTGACAGCTTTATTGTAGGAAGTAATAACAAATTTGCCCAGGCTGCAGCTCTTGCAGTTGCCGAATCTCCGGGAGATACCTACAATCCTCTCTTTATTTACGGAGGTGCAGGTCTGGGAAAAACGCATCTTATGCATTCCATTGCTCATTACATTATTGATAATAATGAAAACAGCAAGGTTCTTTATGTAACAAGTGAAGAATTTACCAACGAATTGATCGAAACTATCCGTAATGGAAATAATTCCGCAATGTCCAAATTCCGTGAAAAATACAGGAATATTGACGTACTTCTCGTTGATGATATCCAGTTTATTATAGGAAAAGAGTCTACACAGGAGGAGTTTTTCCATACTTTTAACAGTCTTCACAGTGCTAAAAAACAGATCATCATTTCTTCAGATAAACCGCCAAAAGATATGGAAATTCTGGAAGAACGTTTCCGTTCCAGATTCGAATGGGGGCTGATCGCAGATATCACTCTTCCGGATTATGAAACAAGAATGGCAATTCTTCATAAAAAAGAAGAACTGGATGGCTATAATATCAGCGAAGAAGTTATAAAATACATAGCAACAAACATCAAATCCAATATTCGTGAGCTGGAAGGCGCTTTCAACAAAGTAATGGCAAGTTCCAAACTTGAAAAAAAGGAAGTTACACTTGAACTGGCTGAAAAAGCGCTGAAAGATATTATTTCTCCGGATCAGCAAAAGGTGATCACACCGGAATATATTATTTCTGTAGTAGCAGAACACTTCCATTTAACTGTTGCTGACCTTTGTGGAAATAAAAGAAGCTCAAAAATTGTCATGCCGCGGCAGATTGCTATGTATTTATGCAGAGATATCATAGATACTTCATTAAAAACTATTGGTAAAAATCTTGGAAACCGGGATCATACCACTGTTATGCACGGAATTGAAAAAATTGAAAAGGAAATTCTGACAAACGACAATATCAAAAATTCCATTGACACTTTGAAAAAGAAGATAAATCCACAGGGTTAAGTACTTTATCCACATAGCTTACCCAGGGTTGTACACTAAGTTATACAGTTTGAAAGTCTTGAGTTTTAGGGCTTTTTCATAGTTTTTCACACAATTCACAGCCCCTAAGACGGCTATTGCGGATTTCTTATATTATTTTTTTTAAAAGGCCACGTTCAACCAGAAAAGGAGTTATACACAACATGAAGATCATCTGTTCCAAATCAAATTTATTAAAAAGCGTAAATATTTCTTTGAAAGCTGTTCCTTCTAAAACAACAATGCCTATTCTGGAATGTATTTTGATCGACGCATCTACAAACCAGATTAAATTTACCACAAATGATATGGAACTTGGTATTGAAACCATTGTTGACGGAACTATTTCTGAAAAAGGTATGATCGCATTAGATGCTAAAATTTTTTATGAGATCATCAGACGTCTTCCGGATAATGATGTTACGATTCATACTGACAACAATTATGTTGCTACGATTACCTGCGAAAAAGCAAAATTTACAATTCCGGGAAGATCAGGAGAAGATTTTGCCTATCTTCCTGTGATTGAAAGAGATGAATCACTGACACTTTCTCAGTTTACTTTGAAGGAAATGATTCGTCAGACCCTTTTTTCAATTGCAGTTAATGAAAATAACAGACTAATGACTGGAGAACTCTTCGAAATAAAGGATAATTGTCTGAAAATTGTGTCTCTGGACGGCCATCGTATATCCATTAGGAAGATGCCTCTTAAGAGAGAATATTCTGACAAAAAGATTGTCGTTCCAGGAAAGACACTTAGTGAAATCAGCAAGATCCTTTCCGGTGAAGTAGATGACCAGGTAAGCATTTACTTTACAAAAAATCACATTCTGTTCGAGTTTGATCAGACTATGGTAGTTTCCAGACTGATAGAAGGAGAATATTTCCGTATCGATCAGATGCTTTCCAGTGATTATGATACAAAGCTGACCGTCAATAAAAAAGAATTTCTTGATTGTATTGACCGGGCAACACTTCTTGTCAGAGAGGGAGACAAGAAACCAATTGTTATAGACATCAGAGACAACAAAATGGAATTAAAAATTGATTCCTCCATGGGTTCTATGAATGAGGAGATCGATATCATGAAAGAGGGAAAGGATATTCTCATTGGATTTAACCCGAAATTCTTAATTGATGCTTTGAAAGTTATAGACGATGAAAATATCAATATGTATCTTATGAACCCAAAAGCTCCATGCTTTATCAGAGATGATGATGAGAGCTATACTTATCTGATCCTGCCTGTAAATATCAGTCAGAATCAGTCCAGATAGGAGGAATAAATTTTGGAGATCAGAATAAGAGACGAATTTATCAAGCTTGGCCAGGCTTTGAAGCTTGCAGGCGTGGTTGAGGATGGGGTCGAAGCAAAATTTGCTATTCAGGATGGCCTCGTTAAAGTAAATGGTGAAACAGAGGAACGTCGTGGAAGAAAGATTTATGAAGGTGATGTGATTTCTTTTGACGGCAATGAGATCAAAGTAACCAGGTAAATTATGTATATAGAGTCTATACAATTAAAAAATTTCAGAAATTATGAAAGCCTTCAGCTGAATCTGGACAAAGGAACAAATATTTTCTTTGGTGATAATGCTCAGGGAAAAACAAATATTCTGGAGGCTGCATATCTTTGCGGAACTACAAAATCTCATAAGGGAAGCAAAGACAGAGAAGTCATAAGGTTTGGCGAAGAGGAAGCCCATATCCGGATGATGGTAAAAAAAGACGGACTTTCCTATAAGCTGGATATGCATCTCAGAAAAAACAGATCAAAGGGAGCTGCTGTCAACGGACTTCCGGTAAAAAAGGCAAGAGAACTGTTTGGAATTGTGAATCTTGTCTTTTTTTCACCGGAAGATCTTAATATCATAAAAAACGGTCCCGGAGAGAGACGAAGATTTATGGATCTGGAGCTGTGCCAGCTGGATCAGATCTATCTGTCAGATCTGGCAGGTTATAACCATATTGTAAATCAGAGAAACAGACTTTTGAAAGATATTTATATAAATCCGGCGCTGAATGATACTATGGACATCTGGGATATGCAGATGGTCCATTATGGACGCAAGATCATAGAAAAGAGAAAAAGTTTTGTAGAAGAACTCAATGAGATCATTCATGAGATTCATAAAAACCTTACAGGAGGAGAGGAGTTTCTGGAGGTTATTTATGATCCGAGTACAGAAGCAGACGACTTTGAAAGTGTTCTGCAGAAAAACAGATCCAGAGATGTACGGATGAAAATGACATCTGCCGGTCCTCACAGAGATGATCTTTGTTTCAAAGTCAATGGGATAGATATCCGGAAGTACGGGTCTCAGGGACAGCAGAGAACAGCTGCATTATCTTTGAAACTTTCAGAAATCTATCTGGTAAAGAAAAAGATCAAGGATATGCCGGTTCTTCTTCTGGATGATGTACTTTCAGAGCTGGACAGCAGCAGGCAGACCTGTCTTTTGGATAGTATTCATGATATACAGACAATGATCACCTGTACAGGACTGGATGATTTTGTAAGTAATCAGTTCCACATCAACAAAGTGTTCAGGGTGATAAAAGGACAGGTTTTTGACCCGGTAAATTCTGATATCAGTTACCTTTGACAAGGATAAATGCATATGTTAAACTGTTTTTAATTATGGAAAGTTGGTGAATATATCTTGGATAAAGAAGAATATCGAATAAAGTTAAATCAGATGAATCACTATGTAGACCAGAAAAAATACAAAGAAGCAATGGATGTTGTGGACAGTATTGACTGGAGAAGAGTGAAGAATGTCCATACATTGTGTGTTGTTGGTGAAATTTACGCTGCAAATAAGAGATATGAGGAAAGCCGGGAAATATTCCTTCTGGCATATCATCGGGCTCCGATCGGAAAAAATATTCTGTACAGACTGATTGAAGTTTCGCTGAAAATGAAGGATATTCAGGAAGCAGAAGAGTTTTTTGAGGAATTTCAGGAAGTTGCGCCAAATGACAGTAACCAGTACATCCTGAGATATAAGATCAGCAAGGCGGAAAATGCATCTCTGGAAGAACAGATCAGGATACTTGAAGATTATAAAGAAAAGGAATTTACAGAGCGCTGGTCCTATGAGCTTGCCAAACTGTATTATCAGAATGGCGAAACAAAAAAATGTCTGGAGCTTTGTAATGATATCATCCTTTGGTTTAATGAAGGACGCTATGTACTGAAAGCCATGGATCTTAAGAATCGTATGGGTCAGCTTACAGGAGCAGAAAAAGAACGGTATGAGCAGCAGTTTGTGCCAAATCTTACTACTGTAGAACAGATGGGCCAGGATGGAGATACTCAGGCTGTGCAGGAGGATGCTGCAGATGAGGATGCTCCTGTGATCGAAAGTGTCCGTATTGATGAGCGGGACGTAAATAATGCGGAAAGCCTTCAGGAAAAGATATCCAAAAGCATCCGTGATATTTTTAACGGCAGCAAAAAAGAATCCGAGGAAGAGTTTGCTGAAGAAGATCAGGACATCCAGGAAGAAGAGCATCAGGATGAACTGATTAAGGACAAGTCTTCAGAAGAGGAAGAACAGAATGTTCCTGAGCTTGAGCCAGAGGATATTTCTGCAGATACAAACATTTCTGACAGCCAGCCGGCAGAGGCGGAAGAGACTGCCCAGGAGCAGCTGGAAGAAAAGTCGGAAGAAGTGCAGGATGTGTCCAAGCTGGAAGACGAAGAAGAGCTTTCGGACAGCATTAAAGAACTCAGGAAATTTGAGATTCCGGATTCCATGAAAGATGTTGACCTTGCAGAAAATGTTTATGCAGATATTCCAAAAGCTCCGGATATTACTCTTCCGGATATGGACAAGGATACAGAAGACGGGAAAGCAGAATTTGATGAATTTAATCTTGAAGATATGATCCTTTCTGCTGCAACAGCTCAGGGAATCGAAATTCCCAAGGATACGGTTTCTGAACAGCCAAAGCTTCAGGAAGATGATGTACTGGACGAAGATTATATGACAGAAGAAGATCTTCAGAGTGCAGAAGAAGAGTTTTTAAACGGTCCGGCAGGAAGAAAGACAGAGCCGGAGTTTGAAGAGGAGGAAATCCGGGGAGAAGACTCCTATGAGGATGATGAGCTGAACGACGACGATTTTTACGAATACAGTGATGAGGAAGATGACGACTTCTATGGTGATGAAGCTGACGAAGACGAAGACAGCTTTTATGAAGACGATGAAGATGATGAACTGTATGAAGACGATGAAGAAGATTTCTATGAAGATGAGGATGACGAGTTCGATGAGGAAGAAGAAATTGAGGAGCTTCCTGTTGTAAGCCGCAAGCCTCTTACGGAAAAGAGAACAGCAAAAATAAAAAGACCGGATCCTGACAGAAGAACTGTATTCAGAGAAGAGACTCCTGTAAGAAAAGCAGAGCCTAAAAAGAAGAAACGCCGCATCAGCGAAGAAGAGGAACTGGAGCGTTTTGTTGATTCAATCCGTCCTCAGGAAGCAATGGATATTATTCCAAGAGAAAAGCAGCTGACAGACAGTGAGAAAAAGCTGTTTACATATTTTGCCAAAGTACCGGGTCTGAGAGAACAGCTGGTAGAGACATTGTGTGATGTACAGGATGCTGCAGCAGATAAAACTTCCAGAACAGGCAATATTATTGTTATGGGCGGCAGAGAGACAGGAAAAACAAGATTGATTTCCGGTCTGATCCCGGCAATCTGTAAGGAACTGAATCTGGAAGCTGCCAAAGTAGCTTATGTATTTGCAGATCAGATTAATGGAAAAAATATAGCAGCTATTGTTAAGAAAATGGCAGGCGGTTTTCTTGTAATCGAAAATGCAAATCAGCTGAAAAAAGAAACCGTAAACCAGCTGAGTAAGGCAATGGAATTCCGTACAGACGGAATGATCGTGATCATGGAAGATGAAAAGATCGGTATGCGCAAGCTTATGGCAAGATTCCCGAAATTTGCGTCCAAGTTTACATCAATGATCAATATTCCGGTATTTACCAATGATGAGCTTGTAAATTTTGCTATGATCTATACAAG
>URWL01000076.1 GCA_900551465.1 uncultured Blautia sp.
AATGGCAGATTATAAAGAAGGACCGCGTGCCCTTTTCAAAGAGCAGCTTGAGAACACAGCAGTTCCTCGTCCGAGAACACCTTCCTATGCAACTTTCTCTTCTGCATATGCAGAAGCTATGACAAATATCTTCTCTGATGCATCCAGCAACGAGGAAGTAGATGAGGATTATATCCAGTCTGAGCTTGACACAGTAGCAGAAACCTTTACAGAGGATTATGAAACTTACTACGCAGAATAAAAGCTGAGAGATTACTATCTGAGAATCATTCACATCTGCTCCCGGCGGCATCTTTTCGAAAATACATCGAAGATCCACCGGGAGCAGGGTTTCTCTGTCAGTTTTTTATTACAGGGAAAAGGAGGAAGGAAAATGGCAAATACAAAGAAACTTTCAGGCCGGAAGCGTGACGAACGGATCACGGCATATGCGTTTGTTGCCCCGGCGGTGATTCTTCTGATCGCATTTCTGGTAGTCCCTATGATCTACACCGTATATTTTTCTGGGTTCAAATATCAGATCATGAGACCGGATGCAATGAAATTTATTGGTCTGGAAAACTATCAGAAACTGTTCAGTGATAAGAACTTCTGGGTCGCACTGAAAAATACCGTTTACTTTACTGTACTCGTTGTTCCGTTCCAGTGCGCACTGGCTCTGGGACTTGCGCTTCTTGTTTCCAAGAAATTCCGCGGTGTCTCCATATTCAGAACTATGTATTTCAGTCCACAGCTTACTTCCATGGTTGTTATTTCTGTTTTGTGGACCGTACTTTACAATGCAAATCCGAATACAGGTCTTATCAACTCGATCCTTACTTCACTTGGTATGGATCCGATCAAGTTCCTCAGCGATGCAGATACGGCAATGAATTCCATTATTTTCATGTCCGCATGGCAGGGCGCAGGATATCAGATGATGATCTTCCTGGCAGGTCTGCAGGGAATTCCGAAAGATCAGTACGAGGCTGCTTCTGTTGACGGCGCCAATAAATTCAAACAGTTTTTGTATATTACCATTCCCGGACTGAAAGGAACCATCAAGTACGTTGTCATGATCACTATGATCCAGGCAATGAAGCTGTTCACCCAGCCATACATCATGACCCAGGGCGGACCGAAAAATTCTACAAAAACACTGGTCTACTATATTTATACACAGGGCTTCCAGAAGGGTAACTTCGGATATGCCTGCTCCATTGCAGCAGTATTCTTTGTAATCGTTGTAACAATGTCCATGGCTATGAAGAAAGTTACAGCTGCTACAGATTAAGAAAGGGGAAAAGGATTATGACGAAATCTATGAAATTTTCTGCAAAATTCGGAAAATTTATGTTTTACTTTGGAAATATCGTGATCGGCATTATCTTTGTCTCTCCTCTGATCTGGATGGTCTCCGCTTCACTGAAACCGGAGGCAAAGATTTTTGCAAATATGGATTCATTAATGACATTTTTGCCTACACAGGCGTCTCTTGCCAATTACGCAGAAGTATTTTCCAGATTAAATATGCCTCTGGTATTTAAAAATACACTGCTTTATATCGGATTGATCCTGGTCCTGGATCTGCTGGTAAACTCCATGTGCGGATATGCTCTGGCAAAATTTGAATTTAAAGGAAAAGGTGCGATCCTGAATCTTGTGATCGCGTTGATGGTACTTCCTATGGAAGCGATCATGCTGCCTCTTTACATAGAAATGTCTCAGCTTGGATGGGTCAACACTATGGCGGCTCTGGTTATTCCTTTTGTGGCAAAATGTTTCTCAATCTATATGTTCCGTCAGTTTTTCTGTGATGTACCGGATGATCTGATCGAAGCGGCGGCAATTGACGGAAGCAGCCCGGCAGGAACCTTCTTCAAGATTGTAATGCCAATCTCAAAAACAGTTTATGCAACCGTGTTTATCCTTGACTTCGTAGCACACTGGAATGACTTTATGTGGCCGTTCCTTGTTATGACAGGCGAAGACAAACGTACTATCCAGCTTGCAGTCCAGTCCTTCTTTGGAACTCAGCCGGTACATTACAGTGCGATCATGGCAGCGCTGGTTGTTTCTGCCATTCCGATGATCATTATGTTCATCTTCATGCAGAAGTATTATGTGGAAGGTATTGCATCTTCCGGAATTAAGGGCTGATCGGAAGTATACGATCTGAAAATAAAAGCGAAAGGCAGGATGCTGATATGACAAGTGAATTATTACAGCGTGCAAGACAGTTTGAAAAAGATCACATGAAGGATATCAGTCCGGAAGAACGCCCTCTTTATCATGTAACAGGAGGCACAGGATGGATCAATGACCCCAATGGATTTTCCTTTTATAAAGGGGAGTATCATTTGTTCTATCAGTATCATCCATATTCCAACGAATGGGGGCCTATGCACTGGGGACATGTGGTAAGCAAAGATCTGATCCGCTGGGAACGCAGACCTGTTGTCATGGCTCCGGATCAGGACTATGACAATGCGGGATGTTTTTCCGGAAGCGCTCTGGAACTTCCGGACGGCCGTCACCTGCTTATGTATACAGGTGTGGGAAGAGTGACGGAAGAGGACGGAAGTCAGAAGGATTATCAGACACAGTGCATGGCCGTTGGTGATGGAACGGAATATGAGAAATATGAACAGAATCCTGTTATTACAACAGCAGTCGTTCCGGAAGGCGGAAGCAAAGTAGATTTCCGTGATCCTAAGATATGGCAGGAAGAAGACGGAACTTTTTATGCAGTTGCGTCAAATGCCACAGATGATGGGAACAGCGCCATTCTTCTGTTTCAGAGCAAAGACGGGTTCCACTGGGAATTCTGCAGCGTCATTGACAGAAGTGATAAAAAGCTGGGCTGGATGTGGGAATGTCCGGATTTCTTTGAACTGGACGGCAAACATATACTTATGGCAAGTCCTATGGAAATGATGCCGGACGGGCTGAAATTCCATGTAGGCCATGGAACCATTTATATTCCCGGAACTTATGATAAGGAAACTCATCAGTTTGTTCGGGAAGATGTTCTTCCCATTGACAGTGGAATTGATTTTTATGCACCTCAGACTATGAAGGCGCCGGACGGACGCCGGATCATGATCGCCTGGATGCAGGCCTGGAGTACATCCAAATTTGTTCCAAAAGGACAGAAATATTTTGGACAGATGACAGTTCCAAGAGAGCTTTCTCTCAAGGAAGGAAAAATGATCCAGAAGCCGGTGCGGGAACTGGAGGCTTTCAGGGGACAGAAGGTTCTTCATGAAAATATAAAAATTTTTCAGGAGACTTCTCTGGAAGGAGTTTCAGGAAGGGTTCTTGATATGACTGTTCGCCTTAAGGTGGACGGAAGATTCAGGAATTTTTCCATAAAAACTGCTCAGGATACAGAACATTACACTTTAGTTTCCTATGATCCGGAAAAAGAGATTCTGTCTCTTGACCGGAGTCACAGCGGCCTTCAGTATGATATTATCCATACAAGGGAAATTTCAGTGAAGCCAGTGGACGGCGAGATCACTCTTCGCTGTCTGATGGACAGATTCAGTCTGGAAATATTCATTAACGATGGAAGCCAGACAGCGACTGTTACTGTCTATACACCTCAGAGTGCAGAAGGAATTTCTTTCTCGGCAGAGGGAGAGGCAGAGATAACAGTGGAAAAGTATGCTCTTTCTTTTTAATATTATATAAAATACCCAACAGAAGGGCGCCAGGGATCCAGGGATCCCTGACGCTCTTTCTGGTTCATCGGGAAAGTAAGGTGTTTTGTGGGGATCTTCCCGTAACGGCGGGGGTGTTCACATTTCGGAGCCTGTGCTATAATGTTCTGCAGAAGATTATATGTCTGAAAAATAACAGAAAGAAGGCCGGGGTTATGGTAGAAACGAGAAGACTGTATTATGAAGATGTTTATATAAAAATATTTCCTGCACAGGTAAAAGAATGCAGGAAAGGTGAAAAAGGATATGAAATCCTGCTGGATCAGAGTGCTTTTTATCCGGAAGGAGGAGGACAGCCCTGTGATCTTGGCGTGCTGGGAGATGTTCCGGTAAAGGATGTCCAGGAAAAAGACGGAGAACTGATCCACTATACCGAGAAGCCTTTTGAACCGGGAACGGAGCTGATGGGAGAAATTGACTGGGCGCGTAGATTTGACCTGATGCAGCAGCATTCCGGCGAGCATATTGTCAGTGGGCTTGTCCATGAAAAATATGGTTATGACAATGTGGGATTTCATATGAGCAGTGATGTGATCACTATTGATTTCAGCGGTGTTCTGGATAAAAAACAGCTTGAGGAAATTGAAGCGGAAACAAACAGAAAAATATGGGAAAACAGTCCGGTTGAGATCTTTTATCCGGAAAAAGAAGAACTGGATCAGCTTCCTTACCGGAGCAAAAAAGAACTGACCGGAAAGGTTCGCCTGGTTCGTTTTCCCGGTGCGGATCTCTGTGCCTGCTGTGGAACTCATGTAACCCATACAGGAGAGATTGGTATGGAGAAAATTCTTACGGTGGAAAATTTCCATGAAGGTGTCCGGGTAACGATGATCAGCGGAAAACGTGTTCTGGAATATCTGAACAGCATTCATGAACAGAACCGTCAGGTATCTGTGAAGCTTTCTGCAAAGATCGGGGAAACGGCTCAGGCTGTGGAAAGGCTTCAGGAAGAGAACTACAGACTGAAAGGGCAGCTCCTTCATCTTACGCAGCAATTATGTGAAACAGAAGCGGCAAGATATGAAGGGGCTGGAAGCGTGTTGCTTTTTCATGAAGGGCTGGATGGAGACAGTGTGCGAAAGATGGCCGATGCGGTCATGGAGAAATGTGCCGGCTGCTGTGCGGTTTTTTCAAAAAATCCAGATGGAAGCTATAAATATGCCATAGGTGAGAAGAACGGAGATCTCCGCCAGTTCACGAAGGAAATGAACATGGCTCTGAACGGCAGAGGCGGAGGAAGACCGTTTTTTGTACAGGGATCCGTGAAGGCAGATGAGGAGCAGATACGTAGATTTTTTGAGAGATAACGAGGGGAGAAATTATGTTTGGCGAGTGTCATGCGCATGTATTGATGGATGGGATCAATTACCGTCAGGCAGTGGAACGCCATAAAGAAAGACCTGAGGAGAAAGCAGTCAGAAAATATCTGGAAGCCTATCGGGAAGCCGGGATTTCTTTTGTGCGGGACGGAGGAGATAACTGCGGTGTTTCCCTGCTGGCCAAAAAAATTGCACCAGAATACGGAATTGATTACCGGACTCCTGTATTTGCGATTCATAAAGAAGGTCATTATGGAAGTATCGTGGGAAAAGGCTTTTCCAATATGAAGGAATATCATGATCTGGTGTTGGAGGCAGCAGAAAAGGGAGCGGATTTTATTAAGATCATGACGACCGGGCTTCTGGATTTTAACGACCAGGGAAAAGTAACGGGGACCCCTCTTGACCGAAGAGAGGTAAAAGAAATGGTTCATATTGCCCATGAGGAAGGTTTTGCAGTGATGAGCCATACCAATGGTGTTTACGGAGTACAGGCAGCCCTGGAGGCAGGAGTGGATTCTCTGGAGCATGGAAATTATATGGATGAGGAATGTATTTCCATGCTGGCGGACAGTCAGACAATCTGGGTGCCTACTCTTGTGACAGTCCGGAATCTTAGGGGCTGCGGGCGGTATGCAGATGAGATCCTCACCCCCATTATCAAAAGCGTGGAAGAAAGCCTTCGCCTTGCATTTCAAAAAAAGGCACAGGCAGCTCTTGGGAGCGATGCCGGTGCCTATATGGTTCCTCATGGGAGAGGGCTTTTGGAAGAGTATGAATCCTTTTGCAAGATACTGGGAGAGGATTCTTCTGTAGACGATTGGCTCCGTCAGGGGGAGAAAGCGATCAGGGAACGATTCAGGCATCCTCGATCTTAGTGCAGGTATAAATGTTGGAATCCCGGGAATCTGCAGGGTTAAAGGTAAGCCGTACACTGCTTCCGGTCAAAAGTCCTCCGGTAGAGTTGTTGACTGCCGTATCGGTATGAAAGGTCAGAGGAATCCCGTCATAGCTTAATATGGTGACAGTGTTTGCCGTGGAACCGGTAATCTCGCCGGATACGGTAAATGATACAGCGCTTTTTTTCTGCGGTTCCGGGATTTCTCCGGTAACTCCAAGGATGCTTATGCCCTCTGTGGAGGTTCCGTTGAATTTACCCGTATATGTGATCTTTACACGGGCGCCGGAAGAGAGCCCGCCGCTGAAATGGCAGGGAATGGAGGATATATCCAGATTCAGTACGGTATCTGAATTAACAGGAGCCACCTGAAGTATATTCATATTGATGCCTTGGATTATCCCGCGGAGCTGTTGTTCTTTCTGCTGTTCTTTTTGATCCTGGGGTGCAGGAGCAGGAGTAGGTTCTGGTATTTTCATGGGATCTATGTCAGAGACACTGAGAACCTTCAGATGACGGGCGTTTAACAGATTCGGATCATCGGAAAGTGGTTCTCCGAAGCTGCCTCGAAAATGAAGATAGACCCATGAACCTGCACGGATTCCTCCCTGATAATATTGTTCAGTCCCTGTGATAGGATAGGTTGCGGTTTTTCCGGAACGGGATTTCAGAGTGATCGTATTTTCGGTAAATCCCTGTACCTGTCCGTAGGTCTTTTTTTCTTTCAGTTCTGTCTTGTTGTGGTAGGCGTCAACTACCTTAAGAGCTTTGACCGTACTGGTATCGGTACTGGTCAGCCGGCCTTCATAGATAACGTTGATCGTGTCTCCAGTAATAATTCCGCCCTGGCATTCCAGGTCAGCCTGTGATACATCAAAATTATAAACAGTTTCGTCCTTCACAATGAGAAGATGATTTCCGGTAAAATCTTTCACAATTCCACGGATTTCATCCATATATACACGGGGAGCAAGGGAAGGCTCCTCTGAAACTTCGGGATCCCCGGTATTGACCAGATCCGTAAGCCTATCCTGAATACCGCAGCCGGCCGCGGAAAAGAGAAAGACTGTACAGAGCAGTGCAGCAGATAAATTTTTCATAATGATCCTCCGGTACAAAAATTACCGGAGGATAGTGATACCGTTTCAGTCAGTCCTGTTCGTCCTCGGCAGAAGGAGGCTTTGCGGTGAAATCAAATACATCGCGGAAAGCATTCCATTGTTCTCTGTCCCGGGCGATTCTTGGCATCAGTCCTGTACATTCCGTACAGGCATTGGTGTCCAGGTAATTTTCGTAATATACGTTATAGGGATTCTTTTTTTTCTGAGAGAAAGAATCCTGTTTTTCTTCTTGTTCCATGATACCCCTCCTTTGCATGGTTGGCAATGGTTTTCAGGAATAGTATGGCAAAAAAATGTGTTTTTATACAGGGGATCATATGGTGCAAAAAGTTTGATAATATTATAACAAAAATATATTGAAATATCTGAAAAGTGTGTTATACTAAGCTTAAAATAAATAATAGCGAAGTAGGGATTTATGCGTTAAGTGTTCATTGGCTGGGGAGTCGCCGTGAAACGAAAAGCTTGTTTACATCTTAAGGAAGGCTTACGATATATTTTCCGCACCCGTTGCTACATGTGAGAACATCTCATAATGTGGAGGGAATATTATTTATTTCAATAAATTCCATTATGGAGGTGTTTTTATTATGCAGAAAAACAATCATTCTGTACGTAACGTGAAAACCCTTGTATTTATGGCTCTTCTGGTTGCC
>URWL01000077.1 GCA_900551465.1 uncultured Blautia sp.
TGTACCTGCAATCCGCTACAGCAGGGGTGATGCCAATCTGAGGCTTGTATTTTGCAGAGCTGCCCTTTATAAGCGGCGCTGACGTCTGGGTCTCACGCAACAGGAATCTGTGAACCGTGTCAGGGCAGGAATGCAGCAGCACTAAGCAGAAGCTCTTGTGTGCCGTGAGGGTGCCTGGGCCGAGTTGGCTGTAAAGGTAACGTCTGTGGATGCATTCCGAGGTGCGGCGCGCGTAAAAAGAAAAACAGCTGTCATTTCCTTATAGGAAATGGCTTTTTTGTTTTTATAGATCAAAAAGGAGGAGCCTTTCGGCACTCCTCCTTTTTCTTATTCGCAAATTGCTGCAACCACTTTGTTGATCAGCTTTCCGTCTGCCTTTCCTTTCAGATCACCCATAACTGCTTTCATGATCTGTCCCTTATTTTTCGTAGCAAGAACCTCTGCAAATTTTTCCTCCAGATATGCACGGATCTCTTCTTCGCTCATCTGCTGAGGTGCATATTTTGCGATCACATCATATCTGGCCTGATACTCTGCACGAAGATCTTCTCTGTTTTCCGGACAGGTATCCAGCTGTTCTTTTACTGTTTTCAGTTCTTTCAGTATCACACGATCCACAAGAGTCTCCGGAATATCATCACGGCAGCCTTCATCAATAGCTGCTTTCTTCGCTGCTGCGATCAGAGAAGACACTGCCTCCTTTGTTGTTTTATCCTTTGCCTTCATAGCCGCTACCATATCTTTTCTTAATGTTTCAAGATCCATCATTCATTCCTCCTGGTCTGATCTGTTTTTCAAAGCTTCTTTTCGGAGTTTTTTCTCCTGACGCAATTCCCGGAAAAAATCTGAAAGCATAGCAGAGCATTCTTCTTCAAGAACTCCTCTGGTAACTTTTACTTTATGGTTAAAGCCGTCCATTTCCAAAAGGTTCAGTACAGATCCTGCACATCCGGCTTTGGGATTCATACTTCCGATAACCACCTCATCAATCCTGGACTGCACAAGAGCTCCGGCACACATCTGGCATGGCTCCAGAGTTACATACATGGTACATCCCTCCAGTCTCCAGTCTCCCAGTTTTTTGCTGGCTTTTCTGATCGCGTTCAGTTCTGCATGTGAAAGTGTATTTTTGTCTGTGTTTCTCCGGTTATAGCCTCTGGCAATGATCTTTCCTTCAGACACGATTATACATCCGATGGGCACTTCTTTTAATGCCCATGCTTTTTTTGCCTGCCGGACAGCCTCTTTCATAAAACGTTCCTGCTCCGTCACAAAAAACGACTCCTCTCTAAGTTTCTGTTTTTTATTATAGTAAATGACCGTTGCAAAATCAATGCAGAATCTCTAAAATAAAGAAAAGGCTGTCAACGAAAGGATGATTACATGAAAATATACGGATTAAATAAAACAACCCTGCTGGATTATCCCGGCAAGGTAGCTGCTGTGATCTTTTTGGGAGGATGTAATTTCCGCTGCCCCTTCTGCCAGAACAGCACCCTTGTGCTGAACCCTTCTGCACAGCCGGAAATCCCGGTAAAAGAAGTGCTTTCTTTTCTGAAAAAACGGCAGGGCATTCTGGATGGGGTTTGTGTTACCGGTGGTGAACCAACTCTTTCTCCTGATCTTCCGGAACTCCTGCAGGAAATACGCGCTCTAGGTTATTCCATCAAGCTGGATACCAATGGAACGCATCCGGCTCTTCTGAAGGCTCTTGCTGAACAGGATCTGATCCAGATGGTTGCCGTGGATATCAAAGCATGCCCTGATAATTACCCTGCTTTGTGCGGGCTTGTCCATCCTGAGATTAATGCTGTCAAAGAAACGGTGAATTTTTTAAAAAACGGTGCTTTGGATTATGAATTCCGTACCACAGTAGTACGAGAACTACATTCCGAAAAAGATTTTATTGAAATCGGTCAGTGGCTGGCAGGAGCCAAAGCCTACTATCTCCAGGCGTACAGAGACTCTGAAGAAGTTCTGCAGCCCGGATTCAGCAGTTATACCAGGAAAGAACTGGAGCATTTTCGCGAAATACTAAAACGTACCATTCCCTTAGTGGAACTCCGGGGGATTGATTAAGCGATACCAGTAACCGCCTCTCCTTTTAGGAACCTGTATCTGCCGGCTTTCTCTGAAATAAGGAAATCCAAACATATTCGCCATAAACTGTTCCTGCTGATCATAGGCTCCGGGAACTCCCAATATGTAATGCCCGGAACGGTTCCTTCCTAAAAGAAGGTGTCCAAAATTATAAAATCCATACTGCAGGAAACGGTTATTACGAAGACCGCATTCCCGGGAACGAAGCCTGCACAGATCTCTGAGCTGGATTTTCCTGCAGTCAAAGATTTCTCCGTCCTCAAAAATTTCAGCCGGCTCACCAATATGCGGAAATTCAACTTTCCTTTTCTTTACATCCGTCTCTGCCACAGACTGTGCTGCCATCTGTTCCCGACTGCTCTCTTTCTGCCCTGAAGGCTCCACCCCTTTCGGTTCCGTTTCTGCCTTTTTCTCCTGAAACTCCGAAGCTTCCGCGGCTTCTTCCGTGACTTTCTCCGAAGCTTCCGGCGCCTTCACGGCTTCTCCCTCCTGCATTTCCGGCTCTTTCCTGCTCTCCTCTGGAATTTCCTCCTGCATTTCCGGCTTTTTCCTGCTCTCTTCCGGAATTTCCTTCTGCATTTCCAGCTCTTTCCTGTCCTCTTCCGGAACTTCCTCCTGCATCTCCGGCTTTTTCCTGCCCTCTTCCTTCTCCTTCTGAAGCTTTACTCTCCGGAAATTATCCGGCCGGATTGCCCGGTCATCCCACTCCGTTCCAAAAAATCCTCCACTCTCCGTCAGAAGAATCATTCCTCCCATTTTTTCTAGAGGGATCCCGCTTCCTCCCAGGCTTTCTCTGTCCGTCTCTACCACACAGTCTGCACGGCTTTCCCCGGTTCTGCATTCCCCCACCAGGATTCCATCCATCAGCCCGCTGTTACGGACAAATCCAAAAATTTCGCACTTCTCCTCCGGAAGCAGCCCCGGGCAAAGAAGATGCACCTCCATCCTGCAGTTCTGCTCTTTTGCTTCTACCTGAATAAAACCGCAGTTTCTTCCCTTTTTTTCTTTCTGGTACTCATATACATATGCGACAAAACGCCGATACTCTTTCAAAAGCTTCCTCCTGAATTTTATATTTCAATAATATATATGTACTTTATACCAGAAAAGACCCTTTCTCTTATGATCTGCCTGTCAGACGCTGCTCTTTCTGATTATCCGGTAGGTTCCCAACATTGCAGCCACAGAAAATACTGCCGCTGCAGCCGTCCAGATACTTCCGGGAATCCCGCTGCAAAAATCAATTGCTGTATTTCCAATCCTGCCAAACACAGAATCCGGCGCATCCTCTGCTGCACCCATAATCCGGGGAAAAACAATACACATAGTCATCCACAGCACCCAGAAAATCCCATAAGCATATTTTCCAAAGCGCATTCCCAGCGCGCCCAGAAACGTACTGCCGATCACCAGGAATACAACCACAGGAACTCCCCATTTCAGCAGATAAGGCCAGACATCCACTACAACCTTCATTTCCGGGTAACGGCTTCTGTTCAGAAATCGATCGCCCAGATGGGTCAAAAGCACAATCACATACATCACAAAGGACTGTATCAGACTTACTGCCAGAAACGCCCAGAAAAAATATTTCCGTACACCGCCCATAGATATCACCAGACGGAAATACAAAGAAAACTGAACCATAATAAACGCCACTGCAAATATCACCGCTATCATACCCGCCAGAAGTGTTCCCAGCGGCACATACTCCGTTGCTGCATCCGGCTTCAGATAATAAATAATTTGAAGAAGAATGGTTCCAAAAAGTCCTGCTCCCACTGCGATCACCGCACCGCCGATCAGATCGTCTTTCTGTATCAGAAACTGTTTTCGTATCATATCCAGCATCATTGTCCCCTCCTTATACCCGTACTTCAATCTTTCTTGTAAGCATAAATGCAGCCGCTCCTGTAAACAGATAGAAAACCACCATAATCAGAGCCAAAGGCCAGAAATTATATTCCATCATTGCTTCTATACTTATATGTTGAAGAGAAATGCTCTCTCCCTGCATTGCTATAAAAACAGCTATGCTGATCGTCATCACCAGGATAGCCACCGCCATGATAATAGAACCGATTTTCCCCCAGCGCAGGGCAATTGCTCCAAACAGCATGCCAAAACCTCCAAATCCCAGCAGTACACTTGCCAGTAGCGAGGAAATAAAAATAATTATTTCCATTTCCCAGATGCCAAAGATGCACCAGATCAGAATCCCCAGAAGGATGTGCAGAAGCACAGTCGCCGCATGTCCTGCAGCCAGTCCCCATACAGCCGCCTTCCGGGTCACATTCATGGATATCAGCAGGGGGATTTCTGTCTGAAACGCGGAGAGTATCGAGATCATGGACACAAATAATCCCGCTATTGCCAGATATACCAAAAACGAGGCACCCAGTCCGATCCCCTGTATATATTGTGCATTTCCCAGCTCATTCAAAAGCCAGAATCCAAGCATACAGGCAAAAGAAATGCCTGTCCATACAACAGCATTCCTGCCCCAGTATTTCACATACCTTCCCAGTTTCATACTCATTCCTCCCCGCAAAGTGCCACAAATAATTTCTGAAGGCTTACATTCTGTACACTTACATCATATTCTGTTCCGATATGCTGACCCGGCTCCAGAAGCACTGTCACACCCCGGCTTCTTCCCAGCCGTTCCTCATGATAAGTGGTCAGACCTTCCACAGCCTTTGCCACATCCTCCTCATGTCCACTGACATGAAAGGCTCTTTCCAAAAGCTCCTGGGTGTTTTCCTTCAGAAGGATACTGCCCTGATCCAGAAGGATCACTTCCTCAAAAATATCTGACGCCTCCTCGATAATGTGGGTAGATACCACAAAGGTTCGCCCGGTTTCCGTAAATTCCTCCACAAGCAGCTCATAAAATTTCTCTCTGGCAACCACATCAAGCCCTGCCACCGGCTCATCAAAAATCGTAAATTCCGCCTTGCTCGCCAATCCTACAATAATCGTCACCATGGAACACATTCCCTTGGAAAGCTTTGAAATCCGCTGTTTCACATCCAGCCTGAAAAGTTCCACCAGTCTCTTTGCCATTTCCTTATCCCAATAAGGAAAAAAGGTAGCTGCTGCCCAGAGATATTCTTTTACTTTCATTGCGTTGGCATTGCCGCCCTGAAGCTGATTCAGCTCCCTTGAAAAACAAAGATGCTTCAATGCCTCCGGATTTTCCCATACCTGCATTTCATCAAAGGTCACACTTCCTTCTGTTGCAGGATTCTGAGAAGTCAGTATGGATAAAAGCGTGGTTTTTCCCGCTCCGTTACGGCCGATCAGACCATAGATCTTCCCTTTTTCCAGAGTCAGGTCAATACCATGAAGCACTTCCTTTGTTCCATATTTTTTTGTAATTCCTTTTGCTTTTAATTCACTCATATATACACCCTCTGCTTTCTGAAAACCATTACTCCCTTTCGTTCTCTGCTTCCTGAATCATGGCGATCAGCTCCTGTCTGGTGATTCCCAGACTGCGGGCCTCAGCCATGAGACTTTTTACATAATCATCGTAAAAATTCTTTTTCCGTTTCTCCATGATCTGCTTCTTTGCTCCTGTCGCTACAAACATTCCAATGCCCCGCTTCTTATACAAAATCCCCTCGTCCACCAGAATGTTTACTCCCTTGGCTGCCGTGGCGGGATTGATTGCATAAAGCTTCGCCAGTTCATTGGTGCTGGGCACCCTCTCCTCCTCCAAAAGAATATTCCGCAGAATATCCTTTTCAATCATTTCCTTGATCTGAATGTAAATTGACTTCTCCTGTGTCAGGATTTCATTCACGCATTCTCACATCCCTTCTGTTTATGGAGCCACTCATTTAGTTCATTACTTGTGTAATTAACCATATCACCAATGTTGTTATTTGTCAATACTGATAAATAAAAAACAGAGCTGATGCTCCGGCAGATAATCTGTCTGCCTTTGCTTCAGCCCTGTAATTCTGATTTGCCACTGGTTATTCTGTTTCAAAAAGCTTCACCTGCGTAAAAACACGCTGAACACATTACCTTTCTCCGAATCATATTCCCCTTTCATATATCCCCTCTGGCCATTTACAATTTCACGGGCAAGATACAGACCAAGCCCTACGCCTTCCTGCTCTGCGGCATTTTTTCCCCGGTAAAACCTCTGAAAGACTCTGGCAAATTCTTCCCTTTCCACCTTTGTCCCCTGACTGCATACGTTGATCCGGATATACATCTCGTATTCCAGAAACTCTACAAGGATCCTGCTTTCCGGAACACTGTACTTCACTGCATTATCCAGAAGGTTAAAAAACACCTCTTCCGTCCATTTTCTGTCCAGACAGGCTTTCAGATCCTGCCGTCCCTCCAGACAGATATCGTTTCCGTGCTGCTCTGCCTTTAACGATATCTGATCCACAGCAGACAAAACCACCGGAAGTACCGGCTGCAGTTCCGGATTCAGGGAGATGATCCCTGTCTCCAGCCGTGAAATTTTTGCAAATCCTTCTCCCAGCCAGCTCAGTTTCCTGGCCTGCCTCTCCAGATTATCTGCAAAATGCCGGCGTTCTTCTGTTGTCAGGGAATCTTCCTTTAAAAACTCACTGTACATTTTAATATTGGCAATGGGCGTATTGATCTGATGCACCAGATCGCTGACAGAGCGGCTGATCTGATCCCTCAGCTCCTTTTCTCTCTGCTCCTGAGCCCTGTGGATATCATAGAGACGCCCTGCCCGGGTCTGAAATTTACCCAGCAGGGTATCTTCATTCTCTGAAAAGCACTTTACTTCCCGTCCCAGAATCAGCTGCTCCAGCATGTCATCCACCTGAATCATGGTTCTGTCGGCAAATTTCTCCATTCTTCTGTATCGCAGCAATACCAGCGCAAGGACAGCCATCAGTATAACGATTACCGCAAGCAGAAATACGGTCATCCCCCGGCTCATGTCCGGTCGCTCCATTTGTAGCCAATTCCAAAAACCGTCCTGATATATCCCTGCTCCCGGGAATCCTCTTCTATTTTTCCTCTCAGTCTCCCCACATTTACGTTCAGGGTTTTTTCATCCACATAGTTCTCATAAGTATCCCACACCATATCCAGCAGCTGCTCTCTTGTCAGCACCTGATTCCGGTGGGTCAGAAAGGCTTCCAGAAGGCGTATTTCCGTGGCAGTCAGCTTTACCTCCTGCCCCTGCTTTTTCAGTTGTTTTCCATCAAAATCATATATCAGCTCACCACAATGATAAAACCGGCTGTCTGTATTTTCCGAACGCTTCAGCAGCGCTTCGATCCTCCGAAGCAGAACCGCCATAGAAAACGGCTTTGTCACATAATCGTCGCAGCCTGAGTCAAATCCTTTCAGCATATCTGCTTCTGTATCCCGGGCAGTCAGAAACAATGCCGGAACCGGATCGTTCTGCCGGACGTCTTTCAAAAACGCTCTTCCATCTCCATCCGGCAGGTTGATATCCAGTATCATAAGATTTACAGGCTGATTCAGATATTCCGACGCTTTCTTTATGTTTTTTGCACAGTATACCAGGTATCCTTTTTTTCGCAGGGCATAGGCAATACCCTCATTTAACATT
>URWL01000078.1 GCA_900551465.1 uncultured Blautia sp.
AAAACCAAAGCAGAACTTATATGGAAAGGGCGTGGTTACGGTGCTATGGAGGAACATGGCAGAGGCGTTTCCCACCTGGAATTTGAGGTTCAGGAAAAGCCATTAGAGAAATGGAAAAGGTTTTTTGAAACGGGAATACTTCATTGTCCGGATCCTTTAGAAGTTCCGGATGAGTTTCTGATCACAGAAGAAAATCTGTCTTTTCTGAAGAAAAATATCTTAGAAAAAAACAGCCATAACTGGTATGCGTTTTATCATCTTGGCATCGGATATTTTGTATCCGGAAAATATAAAAAAGCAAAAAAAGCATTCAGAGAATCTTTGGAAATAGAAGAAAATCCATGGGCGTTGCATGGACTGAGCTGTATTTATCTTCTTCAGGAAAAAAGACAAAAAGCGGTTTCCTGTATCAAAAAGGGAATAGCTATGAGAGCAGAGGATACCTCCTATGTGAAAGAGGGATTTCGTATTCTTCTTTTCTGTGAGGCATACGACGATATCTGCAGCATATATAAAGGGCTGGATAAAAATTTTCGCAAAAATAACAGGATCTGTTTTGTCTATATCAGTGCTCTTCATAAACTGGGGAAGGACGAAAAAGCATACAGGATTCTGGAAAAGAATGGGGGAATGATACTGGAAGATATCCGGGAAGGAGAAGATTCTATCGGACAGCTGTGGAGTGAGCTGTATGGGAATCTTTTCGGAGAGACGGCGGAGATTCCGCATAAATTTAATTTTAAATCTATATGAGAGATACTTAAAAGGGCTGTTACAGCCCTTTTAGTATGTTTATCAGCTTTTGATTTTGTTCCGGCAGCATGATGCAGAACCGGATAAATTCTCCGTCAAGACACTGGAAAGAGGAACAGTCACGGATCATCATACCCTGGCGGATACAGGCATCAAATACCTGGAAAGAGGTCAGCTCCGGCTTGATGATCTTCAGAAGGAGAAAGTTTGCATAGGCAGGATATACCTTGAAAGCAGGGAGCTCCTTCAATTCATGGTACAGTTTTTCTCTTTCAGCAAGGATCAGATCCCGGGTTTTCTGAATGTAGTTTTTGTCTTTTAGAAATAATTCTCCGGCAAAGGCTCCAAGACTGTTCAGGGACCAGGGAATCTGTTTTTCTTTCATTTTAGAGAGAAAGGCTTTGTTTCCGCTGATTCCGTAGCCGAGGCGCATGCCCGGAGCGGCAAAAAATTTAGAGACACCCCGTAGAATCATGAGATTGTCGAATTCCCGGGTCAGCGGTACGGCAGTGACTGCAGAGATATCCGGTGCAAACTCTACATAGGTTTCATCGATCATTACAAAAATATTTTTTTGTCTGCAGAAAGTCAGAAGTTTTTTCATATCCTCATGAAGGATGGCGGAGGAAGTAGGATTGTTGGGATTGCAAAAGATCAGAAAATCATATCCGTTCTCCAGTGTACGGCACAGATCCTCTATATCAGGGAAAAAATCTTTGTTTTCCTGTAAATGATAATATTCCTGCGTGCTTCCGGAAAAAGTCAGCTCCCGGGAATATTCAGAGTAGGTAGGGCCAAGGATCAGAGTATGTTTTGGCGCCCGTTCCTGAATCAGCAGTGAGATTAACTCGCTGGAGCCGTTGCCGGGAAGAATATAATCGGCAGGTATGCTGCAGTATTCAGAAATAGTATCTCTTAGAGAGGTATAGTTTCTGTCAGGATAGGAGGACAGAAGATTCAGATTTTCAGACAGTTCTTTTTTTATACTGGGAGACAATCCCAGAGGATTTACATTGGCGGCAAAATTAATAATATTTTCCTTTTTCAGATGATAATGACCGCATATTTTTTCGATATCGCTTCCGTGAAAAACAGGTTTTGAATTCATGGGAATACTCTCCTTTCTCAGCAGTCTTTTTCTTTATCATATAGTATTTTTATTTCCTGTGCAACAGATTTCAGACATATTGACACTGCGGTATCGTAAGAGTAGAATGCATATAGAAATATGAAAAAGGAGAAACATTATGAGGCTGGAAATTGTAAAAAACGCACTTGAAAATAAGAAGATCAAATATCAATATACAGAAGAGGACGGATGTGGAAGCCTGGATTTTATGTTCCGGGGACTGAGCTTTCATGTATGGGAATATCATGATGGCGTCTGGGGTGCAGAGACCAATGTATATGAAGCCGGAAGAAGTCAGGATATCGAGGGGGATTATGAAAATATGATTGCAGAGGAAATTCTTTCCTGGCCGGATATGATTGCCTGAGAGCTGCAAAAAATACCGGAAGAGAAAAGAACGGTACTCTTTTTCTTCCGGTTTAGGGCTTGTTTATCTGTTCTTTATGATGAAATCATAGATACGTCTGCAGTTGTTGTGATCGCGGAAAGCGAAAAGATCTTTCCGCATTTTTTTGTATTTTTCTTTCTCGTGAAAATCAGATTGAATATAGTCCTTGATGGTGTTTATCAGCTGATCTTCCAGGATACAGCGATCGCCAAAAAGATCATGTTCCATATCCATATAGCTTCCGTTTGTCTTTTCGTATAGTTCTGAATCAAACTGATAAAAGACCACAGGTTTTTCCAGATAATATACATCCCAGCACACACTGGAGTAATCGGTAATGAGCATGGAGCATTCCATGATCAGGTGGTTCAGAGGACATTGTCCAAAGGGAATCAGCTGAATCAGAGGACTTTCTGAGTGAAAAGATTTCATAAATTCTTTGAGCTTTGGATGGATATAAAAGACCATACATGTATTGCTTGTTTTCAGCAGGTCCAGCAGTGCTTCGTTTTGGAACAGATGCATATAGGTTTGGTAATAATCGCTTTTGCAGAAAAAATCATCATCCTTATCTTCCAGCCAGGAACGCCAGGTAGGCATAACAAGGATTTTTTTTCGGCAGGGATCCGATTTATTTTCCAGAGCATCCCATCTTGCCAGACCTACAACAGGGACATGGGAGGAATCATATCCAAAATATTCTGTGACGATCCGCTGTTCCTTCTCAGAGGAAACTGCAAAATAGGTCATAGGGCTTGCTCCGTTTTTGCCAAAAAGTGTTTCTACCCGTTTCAGTCCCAGGACACCATGCTGCAGAAAAAAGATATCATGCCGATTGATCTCTCTGGATATCAGATTGGGCATGGGCTTCCATGCAAAAGCGTGGAGACGGGCATCGGAAGCTACATAAAGATCTGCCAGAAGCAGATAAAGTATATGGCGGAAACTCATAAAAGGCAGGATTTGTTTTCGGTATTTCTGCATAGCTGGCCATTGAGGAGACGCTTTATCCAGTATAAAATATATACGGCGTCTTTCTTCAGGCGGAAGCTGTTCCATACAGTAGCGGAAAAAATAAAAGCCGTTATCCTGTGCGGAGGAGCTGTACTTTTCATAGATAAGCCATATTTTTTTCTTTTTCCATAAGGGTTTCAGCAGCTTGGAAAGTAAGAATGCAGTCAGCTCCCGTATGTGAGTGCCGGCTCCGTCGTACTTTGTCAGTGGACGGCAACGAAGAAGGAATTTATGTCCGGGTCCTCCCATTGGAAAAAACAGAAAGTTATGACCAGGCTTTATTTTATAACTGAATAAAATCAGGGCTGCGCGCATATGACCATTCAGAATCGGTGTATATTTTCCTGTTTCAGAGCTGACGGCAATTTCCCAGTCATCGTTTTGAAGACGCAGTAAGCCGGCATCCATGGAGGTCTGTATTACAGTCCTGTCAGTATGAGATACGGAGAAAACCATAGGAACCGCAGCCGGGCTCATTTCGTTTCTGCAGACCAGTTCAATGCTCAGCGGTTCCAGTTTCTGATCTGACTGAAGAGTCATATAGATTATGGATTTTTTGATTTTGACGGATGTAACGTAAACGATAGTTTCCATGACAAACTCCTTGTAATATAGTATAATAAATGTCTGCAGAGGGCATTTATAATGATTTTATAATACATTGGGATCATTGTCAAAATATAAAAAGGAACAGGATATTATATGAAAGAAAACTTAAGGTTTACAAAAAAAAATACGCTTGCGGTGAAAGGTATCGCGATTATTTTTCTGCTGTGTTACCATTGCTTTTCTCAGAGAGCCAGACTTTATGGAGCGGAGGTGAGCTTCTGGCCTCTGTCTGATGAAACAGTATTTATGATATGCAGAAGCATGATGATGTGTGTGGGAATGTTTGCTTTTTTGTCTGCGTACGGGCTCACCTTATCTATAAAGTCATCATGGCCGGACTATCAGTTTTCGGGACATGATGCGGCAATGTTTGTGCTGAAAAGGTATGTAAAGCTGTTTTTTATGTTTATGCTGCCGTTTCTTTTCTGTTCCGGCATTACTTTTGTTACAGGTACGGGCAGTTACCGATACCGGAATGGATTTTGGGAAAACGTGGCCGGTGTTGTTATGGATTTCTTTGGGGTAGGGCAGATATTTGGAACGACGCTAATGGTAAATACCTGGTGGTTTTTAAGTCTGGAAATACTGATCATAGTGTTTATGCCTTTTATGATAAGGTTTTACAGAAAATACAGCTGGCTGATGGTTCCTATGATCCTTCTTCCCGGAAGCTTTCTTCTGGAGAAGCAGGTTCATTTAACAAAGTATCTTTTTGTAGTTCCTCTGGCGGTATGGTTTGCAGACAGGCAGATCCTGGAACGACTGAAAGCGTTTTCTCCTGTGAAAAACAGGACAGTGGGAAAAATACTGAAATTTGTTTTGCTGACAGGATTTCTCCTTGTGTTGTTTAAGGTGTATGATACGCCATGGGGAATTAAGCATTTTGAATTCCTTTTGAATGGTCTGGTACCTGCAGTGGTAATCTGGTGGGCATACGAATTTGTTATAGAGCTTCCTGTACTCAGGTCTGTTCTGGAGTTCCTGGGCAGACATTCTGCGGATATCTTTTTTACCCATACATTTGTACGTTCTTTGTGGATGACAGATGTGGTGTATTCTTTCCGCCATGGGCTGTTTATCTTTTTATTCCTGCTGGGAGTAAGCCTTATGATTTCTTTTATTCTGGATTTTATCAGGAAAAAATTAGGGTACAATAAGATTACCGGAAGAATAGCAGACAGATTTCTGACATGGGCAGACAGTAATTTATAAGAGAATGATTTTTAAGAAAAACGACAGCTGGTTTATTGATCCGGCTGTCGTTTTACAATTACAGTAATTTTTCTTTGATCTCTTCACAGATATGTCTGCTGTGCTGCTGATCTGAAAAATTAAAATAGAATTTTCTCATTTTTTCGTATTCTGGTTTCATCTTAAAGTTGTTTTTTATATGTTCTTCAAGCAGGCTCAGAAGCTGCTCCTGATTTTCGGCACGGTCTCCGAAAAGGTCGGTTTTCATATCCAGATAACTTCCATGAGCTTCTTCATATTTATCCAGGTCAAACTGATAGAAGATGGTAGGTTTATCCTGATAGAGAATATCCCAGCATACGCTGGAGTAGTCGGTGATCAGCATGCGGCACCGCATCAGCATTTCGTTGACTGCAGTTTCTCCAAAAGAAATCAGATGGATCCGTGGGCTTTTGGACTGGAACTGATCGGAGTATTCCTGGAATTTAGCATGAAGATAGAAATTTATCTCCAGATCATATTTTTCCAGCAGATCAGCCAGCTTTCTGGAATTCAGAAGAGCCATATAATGGGTAAAGTAGTCGCTTGCTTCAAAGTCTTTATCAGGAACAGAATCAAGCCAGTTTCTCCAGGTTGGCATGATCATAATTTCCCGTCGGTCCTGAGATTTGTCATGAAGTACGTCCCATCGGGGCAGACCGGTGTTGATCACTTCTTCCGGCTTATAGCCAAAATTATCTATAATGGTTTGTTTTTCAGTCTCTGTAGAAACAACAAACAGATTACATGCACCTTTCTGACCTTTTCCATAAAAATTATCTACTTTTTTCAGAGCAATTACTCCGTGCTGGAGAAAAACAAAAGGTATTTTCTTTATATACCGGTTAAAGATACTGTGCCTGCTCTGAAGCGGGTAGGTATGGTATCTGGAATCAGAGCTGACGATCAGATCGGCAGCCAGGATATAGCAGAGATGCCGGATGCTCATAAAATCCAAAAGCCGGTTTTTATAAGGAAGAACACGTTCCCGGTCAGGAGAGTCCTTTGTTATGATGTAGTAGATATTCTTTTTAAGGAATTGTTCTTCTTTATTTTCCATACAGTGTTTAAAGAAATAATATCCATTATCCTGTGCCATGGAAGAAAATTTTTCACATACAAGGCAGATGTGTTTTTTCTTCCAGTAAGGGCGGGCGATCCGATAAAGAAAGATGGCAAGAAACTCCTTGAAGATAACGCTGGGCCCATCATATTTATTTTTTTCCCGGTATGCAAAAGCCAGTGTCTGTTTGCCTGTATAGTATGGATAAAGGAAAAAGCCTTTTTCACCGGAAAAAGAACCGTTGTAAAGAAACTTCTGGTACATTCTGGAAGGAACGTCCATGGATATGGGAAGCTCCCCGGTATTTTCTGTGACAGGTCCCTGAAGCACTGCACGAACATCCCAATAGATACTTTTTAAATCTACCGTTTTTAGATCCAGGGCTGCTGTTATACGAAGCATATTTCCGTGTTTTTTTTCTGAGACGGTATGAAAATCATAGGAAATGGCATCTTCGGCCAATTTGCTTCGAAAAGTGAAAACTGTTTTTACATATTTATGAAAACCTGTTTCAAGATCAAACTTCAGCTTTAGTATGCCTCCGGTCATGCGGCAGGAGCGGAGACGGCAGGCGTGAGTAAGTTCCAGATACCGGTTCCGACTGCAAAGAGCAGCGCAGAAAAGATTTTCAAAGTCTTTTTTATTGGAAGCAACGCCTACATATTCTACAGAAGAAGTGGATGGAGTTTCCTGCAGCCATATTTCTGCGGCAAAAATCCGGTATCTCTGAAGTAAGGAAGCAGGCGGCTCCTGTTCGCGCAGAGTGTAGAAGACCTGTTTGCCGTTAAGTGTGCATTCTATAAAAAAACAAAAGGTTGTCTGTCTGCCAAAAACAGCCATTTCTTTGAGAGGGGAAAGATCTATCAGGAAACAGTTAGTTCCTGCAGGCTGGGATTTAAGATAAAAAGGTCTGTCTTCCTTGATGTTCTGGACCAGAACACGTACTTCTCCGGAACAGGAAGAAGGGAGATCGGCAATGGAGACTGTAATGAAATCTTTTTGGGTCTCTGCAGATGTCAGTTTAAGAGTTCCTTCATTTTTATCAAAAAGTGAAAAGTTTATATCAGGGTTTTTCGTATGGCTCATAATACCTCCAAATATGATGTGTTTATTAAAAGATTACATAATTATAACATATATGTAACAAAAATTAAACATTTAGGTTGTGAAAAAAGTTTGTTTTTTTAAAAATAAATATTGACATAGAGTGTTACACATGATATTGTATTACAGAACACTGCCGAAGACAGTAGGTGCCGTAAGGCATAAGGATCAAAACGCCTACCGAGGACTTAGTATTCTGATAAGATTACAGGAGACCTTACTGTCGTGGTACAGTAGGGCTTTTTTTATCTCAGTATCCATTGCAACGGCGGTATATCAAAATCTATAAG
>URWL01000079.1 GCA_900551465.1 uncultured Blautia sp.
GAATAATGCAGCAGAGCTGAAGACGAATTTTATTATTGTATTGAATGACAATAATATGTCCATTTCAAAAAATGTAGGAGGCATTTCCTCTTATCTAAGTGCACTAAGGACAGCAGAAGCCTATACCGGGATGAAAATGAACACTACGAAGGCGCTGAAAAAAATACCGAAAGTGGGACCGGCTATTGTAGATACTATGCGAAAGACAAAAAGCAGTATCAAACAGCTGATCATACCGGGCATGTTTTTTGAAAATATGGGAATCACTTATCTGGGACCGGTAGACGGCCATAATATGCGGCAGATGATGAGGCTTTTTAATGAGGCAAAACGAGTAGAAGGCCCTGTTCTGGTACATGTACTGACAGAAAAGGGACGAGGCTATACTCCGGCCTGTGTTCATCCGGACAGATTTCATGGAACAGGTCCCTTTGATATAAAAACGGGAAAATCATTGTCAGAAAAAAAGATTCCTACTTATACGGATGTTTTTTCAGAGACAATGGCAGCCCTTGGAAAAGAGCAGAAGAAACTGGTAGGCATCACAGCTGCCATGCCGGACGGGACAGGACTTAAGAAATTCGGCAAGCTGTTCCCGGAGCGTTTGTTTGACGTAGGAATTGCGGAAGAACATGCAGTATCCTTTGCGGCAGGTCTTGCTCTTGGAGGTGTCACCCCTGTAGTGGCCATTTATTCATCTTTTCTTCAGAGAGCAGTCGATCAGATCCTGCATGATGTATGCATGCAGAATCTTCATGTGGTTTTTGCCATTGACAGGGCGGGTCTGGTAGGCGCTGACGGCGAGACTCATCAGGGCTGTTTTGACCTTTCCTATCTGACCATGATGCCGAATATGACGGTGATGGCGCCAAAAAATCAATGGGAACTGGAAAAAATGCTGGAATTTGCTGTATGTGCAGCCGGACCATGTGCGATCCGTTATCCCAGAGGCAATGCATACCAGGGTCTGAAAGAATTTAACGGACCTATCCAGTATGGAAAAAGTGAGGTTATTTCCAGAGGAAGCAAAACGGTGATTTTATCCGTGGGGAGCATGACTGCTGTCTGTGAGCAGGTTTTCCATGAGATGAAGGACAGAGGGGACGATCCTACATTTGTAAACGTAAGATTTGTAAAACCTTTGGATACAGCTCTTCTGGATGAGCTGGCAAAAGACCACAGCCTTTTTGTGACTGTGGAGGAAAATGTAAAGAACGGCGGTTTCGGGGAGCATGTGGCATCCTATATGGAAGCCTGCCATCCTAACACAAGAGTTCTTTCTCTTGCTATCTGGAACCGTTTTGTAGAGCACGGGGAGGTAGACAGCCTGAGAGCCAGAGTGGGGCTTTCTCCTGTGGAGATCCTCAGTGCTATAGACAATGAATTATCAGAAGAAAACGGGTATGAGGAAGTAAAATGAAAAAAAGACTTGATCTTTTGATGATGGAGAGGGCGCTTGCCCCCTCCAGAGAAAAAGCAAAGGCATATATTATGTCCGGGGATGTTTATGTGGACGGACAGAAAGAAGATAAAGCAGGGACTATGTTTCCGGAAACTGTAAAAATTGAAGTGAGGGGAAATACCCTTCCTTATGTAAGCCGCGGAGGGCTGAAGCTGGAAAAGGCAATGAATCATTTTGGAGTTGCTCTGGATGGAAAAGTCTGTATGGATGTAGGAGCTTCCACTGGCGGATTTACAGACTGTATGCTGCAGAATGGGGCTGTGAAAGTTTACTCTATTGATGTGGGATACGGTCAGCTTGACTGGAAGCTCAGAAACGACCCTCGAGTAATCTGTATGGAAAAAACAAATATCAGATATGTGGTTCCTGATGATATTCAGGAAGCGGCAGATTTTTCTTCCATAGACGTATCATTTATATCCCTTACAAAAGTTCTGCTTCCGGTAAGAAAACTTCTGACTGAAACAGGAGAGATCGTTTGCCTGATCAAACCTCAGTTTGAAGCAGGAAGAGAAAAAGTTGGAAAAAAAGGTGTGGTCCGTGATCCGGCAGTACATCTTGAGGTGATAGAAAAAGTTATGGAATATGCAATGTCCATTTTCCTGGAACCGGCACATCTTTCCTTTTCACCGATTAAAGGACCTGAGGGAAATATTGAATATCTCCTTCATCTGAAAAAAAGACCGGAAGGTACAGCAGTGGTTTCCTGTCTGGAAACAGCCCCGGAAATAATAGTCCGGGATGCACATGCACAGCTGGATTAAGAAAGGTTTGTTATGGACAGGTTTTATATAATCACAAACAGCGCCAAGGATAAAGAACTGAAACTGACGGGAGAAATCGTTTCCTATCTCAGAAGCCATGGAAAAGAATGTATGGTCCAGCAGGCAGAGAGAAAACTGGAGGGAAGTTATCACTATACGAATCCGGATCTGATTCCGGAGGGAACACAGTGTATTCTGGTTTTGGGAGGAGATGGAACACTTCTGCAGGCAGCAAGGGATGTTGTCCACAGAGAAATCCCTCTTTTGGGAATGAATCTGGGCACGCTGGGATTTTTGGCGGAGGTAGACCGCTATTCCATATACCCGTCTCTGGATCAGCTGATGTCAGATGACTATGAGATAGAAGAACGCATGATGCTTACTGGAAGCGTGTGGAGGGGAGATACACTGATCGGGGAAGATGTTGCCTTAAACGACATTGTAATCTCCAGAGATGGCCCTCTCAGAGTGGTAAGGTTCAAAAATTATGTGAATAATGAATATCTGAATTCTTATAATGCGGATGGAATCATTATTTCCACACCTACGGGATCCACAGGCTACAGTCTGTCATGCGGAGGACCGGTGATATCACCCAATGCGGCAATGACTTTGATGACACCGGTGGCGCCTCATACTATGAATACCAGAAGCATCATATTTCCGGCAGAAGATGTAATCACGGTGGAACTTGGAGAAGGAAGAAGACAGGATCAGGAAAAGGGGCTGGCTTCTTTTGACGGGGATACGGTGATACCAATGGTAACAGGAGACAGGATCATCATAAGAAAAGCAGCGGTCAGCTGCCGGATTCTGAAGCTGAACCATTTGAGCTTTGTAGAGGTCCTAAGACAGAAAATGCGCGATAATTAAGCACCAGACGGAGGGGTTATTGTGAAGGTAGCAAGACATGAAAAAATAAAGGAACTGATCCGGCAGTATGATATTGATACGCAGGAGGAATTGGCTGCCCGTCTGAATGCGGCAGGATTTAAGGTAACACAGGCAACTGTGTCAAGAGATATCCGGGCACTGAAGATGACAAAGGTAGCAGATGGTGAAGGAAAATCCCGATATGCCATTCTTCAGGAACTGCCGTCCGGATTAGGTGATAAATATACCAGAGTGCTTCATGATGCACTTCTTACAATAGATCAGGGACAAAACCTTGTAGTCATAAGGACAGTTCCTGGTATGGCTATGGGAGTAGCTGCAGCGCTGGATGCCCTGGAATGGGAAGAAATCCTGGGCTGCATTGCCGGTGATGATACGGTAATGTGTGCTGCGCGGACAACAGAGGAGGCATCAGGCGTAGTAAAGCGTCTGAAGAGCATTCTGAAGAAATAGAAAGGCGGTAAAATGTTAGTTCATCTGCATGTAAAAAATCTTGCACTGATCCAGGACATCGAAGTGGAATTTGGACCGGGGCTGAATATCCTTACAGGAGAAACCGGAGCGGGAAAATCAATTCTCCTTGGCTCTATGCAGCTGATCCTGGGAGGACGGATCGCAAAAGATATGATACGGGCAGGAGCACCTTATGCATTGGTAGAGCTTCTTTTTCAGGTGGAAAATCAAAAGGCGGAGGCTTCTCTGAAGAATCTGGGGATTGAACTGGAGGATGGGCAGGTGCTTCTTTCACGAAAGGTCACAGATGGAAGAAGTATCAACAAGATCAACGGAGAGACATGTACGGTAAGTCAGATGAAAGCGGCGGCTTCCTGTCTTCTGGATATCCATGGACAGCATGAGCATCAGTCTCTTTTATATCAGGATAAGCAGCTGGAAATCCTGGATGCATATGGAAAGGAAAAAATACAGCCGGCGAAAGAAAAGGTAAGGGAAATTTACGGCACCTATCGCAGCTGTGTGCAGCGGCTGAAAGAACTGGATACAGATGAAGAGCAGAGAAACAGGGAAAAAGCTTTTCTGGAATTCGAAATAGAAGAGATTGAAAAAGCGCATCTGTTATCCGGAGAAGATGAAGAACTGGAAAACTTGTACCGTAAGCTGAATAACGGAAAGCTGATTCTCGAGACACTTCAGACTGTTCACAGCCTGACCGGATACGATCAGGGAGCGGGAGATGCGGCAGGTACTGCGGTCAGAGAGCTTTCAAAGGTAACAGAATATGACCCGCAGCTGGAAATTATGTCACAGTCCCTGCAGGAGATAGATGCTCTTTTAAATGATTTTAACAGAGAAATTTCTTCCTATGTGGAGGATTTAAGTTTTGATGATGAAACTTTTTATGAGACAGAAAGGCGTCTTGATCTGATCAACGGACTGAAGGCAAAATACGGACGTACCATAGAGGAAATCCACGCCTATCAGAAGGGTCAGCAGAAAAAGCTGGAAGAACTTTCCAGATATGAAGAAAATTTCCTGAAAGCAAAGGAAGATCTGAAAAAAACAGAAGAACAGCTTGAAAAAGCCTCACATGTTTTGTCAGAAATCAGGAAAGAATATAGTAAAACACTGACAGAAAAAATCATAGAAGGCCTTCGTGATATGAATTTCCTGGATGTGAAATTCCGTATTGATTTTCAACGGAAGAAAGAATTTTCTGATAATGGAACAGATGAGATAGAATATGAAATTTCCACAAATCCCGGAGAGGATGTAAAGCCGTTGGGAAGGATCGTCTCCGGAGGTGAGCTTTCCAGGATCATGCTGGCCATCAAGGCCATTCTTGCAGACCGGGATCAGATTGAGACACTTATCTTTGACGAGATCGATACAGGTATCAGCGGAAGGACTGCTCAGAAGGTATCGGAAAAAATGGCTGTGATCGGAGCCTGCCATCAGGTTTTGTGCATTACACATCTTCCTCAGATTGCTGCTATGGCAGATACTCATTTTGAAATTGAAAAACATCAGAAAGGGACGGAAACCATTACGGAGATCCATCCTCTGGAAGGTGATGAATCTGTACGGGAGCTTGCAAGGCTTCTTGGAGGAGCGGAGATCACAGATGCTGTTTTTGGCAATGCAAAAGAGATGAAAGAATTGGCACTGGTACATAAAAATACAAGACTGAAATAAAATGTTTCACCGCATAATAAGAGAGGATGACAGGAGACGTCGTCCTCTCTTTTAAATTATGCGGAAAGGATGTGACAGAATGAACAGAAGAAGGTACAGAAAATTTCTTCTGTGGTGTCTGGGACTGGATATCCTTGCTATGGGATGGCTGGGATATCGTTATATAGACCGTAAGGTTCCCGATGAAATATATGTGTCAGAAGGAGAAGACCAGAAGGTAGCGCAGCTTCTGGAACATCCTCTTCTGAAATTTGAGGACGCCATAGCTGTATCCGGAGAAGGAAGTTATCTTCTTCCATGCAGGCTGCTGGGATTTATTCCCTTTAAAGATATAAAGGTAATGCCTGCAGAGAATGGAACTGTCTATGCAAGCGGAAATACAGTAGGAATTTATATGGAAACAGAAGGAGTCCTGATCATTGATACCGGTGAGATAATGACAGAGCAGGGAACCTCTCAGGATCCTGCCAAAAACATTGTAAAGCCTGGAGATTATATAGTGGCATTTAATGAACAGAAGGTCACAAGTAAACAGGAACTGATAGAAGATATCTCTCATTTGGATGGAGATGATGTGACTCTTGACCTATTAAGAGAGGGACAGGAGGTTCCGGTCTCCCTGACACCGGTAAAGGATACAAACGGAGATTATAAGCTTGGAATCTGGGTACGGGATAATACCCAGGGGATCGGTACACTGACTTTTGTAGATAAAGAAGGAAATTACGGTGCTTTAGGGCATGGAATCAGTGATGTGGATACAGGTGAGCTTCTTCATATCAGTGAAGGTTCTCTTTACCAGGCAGAAGTTTTGGGCATACAAAAAGGAGAAAGCGGAAGTCCGGGAGAACTTTCCGGCCTGATACGTTATGAACCGGGAAGAGTTCTGGGAAATATTGATATAAACAGTAAAAATGGAATTTATGGACATATATCTGCCGGAAAGGAAGGGATGTTTCTGAAAAAAATGCCTGTGGCATATAAACAGGAACTGAAAACAGGTCCGGCCTCTCTTTTATGCTGTGTAAATGGAAAGGTACAGGAGTATCAGGCAGAGATAACCCGGATTGATATGAACCACGAGGATACAAATAAAAGCTTTGTGCTCCATGTAACAGATCCGGAACTTTTGGAAGCAACCGGAGGCATCGTCCAGGGAATGAGCGGCAGCCCGATCATTCAGGATGGGAAGCTGGTGGGAGCGGTAACCCATGTTTTAGTTAACGATCCCACGAGGGGATACGGTATTTTTATTGAAAATATGCTGGAAGCGGCGGAATAATAGAGTCAGGCAATGCAAGGAAAAATTGCGTTGCCTGATTTGAGGTTGACTGGTAATTCTAATTATGAGAAAAAATAGAAACTCGTGCTTCGAATTATATGGATTGCTTTTACATAGCTGCCACTTTCAAAAAATAAAAATATTTATGTTTTTGAAAGTGGCAGCTTGCATATACTATTAGCAGACAGTATAATAAAGACATCTAAACGATTTCAAAAAATGAAAAAAATTCAACTTTTGAAAGTGGGTGTTCATATGAAAACAATTACGAGAGCAAAATATCTTGGTAGAATCATTGAACTGAACGGAACTCCTGACATTAAGATCATCACGGGTATTCGGCGTTCTGGCAAATCGAAATTGATGCAGGCATATATGGAATACCTGAGAAGTCATTTTGAAAATATCAATATTATCTTTATTGACTTCATGGATTTGGCTTATGAAGAGATTAAAGAATACCATGCGCTACACGCTTATGTAGAAGAACATTATCAGGCAGATAAAACAAATTATCTGTTTGTGGATGAGGTTCAGATGTGTCCAAGGTTTGAGTTGGCAATCAATAGCTTGTACGCAAAAGGAAAATACGACATCTATGTAACCGGCTCCAATGCTTTTCTGCTAAGTGCGGATTTGGCAACTTTGTTTACTGGACGCTATATTGAAATTCATGTGTTTCCTTTCAGCTTCCAGGAGTATTGCCAATATTACGATGATGTTAGTGATAAAGATAAGCTCTTCGATGATTACTCCATCAAGGGTGGCTTAGCGGGTTCCTATGCATATAGAACCGAAAAAGATAGAAGAAATTATATCAAAGAGGTCTATGAAACAATTGTAACAAGGGACCTGGTACAGAAATACGCGTTGCCTGACACTTTGGTTTTACAGCGTTTGAGCGAGTTCCTAATGGACAATATCAGCAATCTGACATCCCCTAATAAAGTTAGTCAGCTGCTAACAGCGAAGGAAACACCCACTAATCATGTAACCG
>URWL01000080.1 GCA_900551465.1 uncultured Blautia sp.
TATACCGGCATCCAGAGATATGGGGCCGCTTGTAGAAAACAGAGAAGACTCTGACAGAATGATCCTGCTTAATGGAAACTGGAAATTCCGATATTTTTCAAGTATTTATGATCTGCAGGAAAAATTTTATGAACCGGGATATGAATGCAGTGATTTTGTGCAGGTGAAAGTACCGGGAGTGTGGCAGAACGACGGATATGACAGACATCAGTATACAAATGTAAGATATCCGATCCCACTGGATCCGCCTTATGTGCCTCAGGAAAACCCCTGTGGAGCCTATGTGCGGGAATTTGAATATGAGATACGAAAGGATGCGCCAAAAGCTTATCTGAATTTCGAAGGTGTGGATTCCTGTTTTTATGTATGGATGAACGGGAAATATGTCGGATACAGTCAGGTTTCCCACGCTACAAGTGAATTTGATGTGACGGACATGCTTCAAAATGGAAAAAATACACTGGCTGTTCTTGTTTTAAAATGGTGTGACGGAACCTATCTGGAGGATCAGGATAAGTTTCGTATGAGCGGCATTTTTCGTGATGTATATCTTTTAAACAGACCGGAAAATATGCTCTATGATTATTTTACGACCACGAAGTCTGAGAAAAATCAGGCAGTGGTCACGGTTCAGGCAAATTATCAGGGAGAAGCTTTTCCGGTAAAGATTACTGTGTATGACAGGGAACAGAATATCGTGGCAGCTCAGATGCTGCAGGAAAAGAGGACTTCCTTTTATACACATCAGGCAGTTTTTGAAATAAAAAATCCAAAACTCTGGAATCCGGAGCAGCCATATCTTTACACTATGGTAATACAAGGCAGGAATGAAGTCATTACAGACAGGATCGGGATTCGTGAAATCTGTATAAAAGATGCTGTAATTTATGAGAATGAGGTTCCTGTTAAATTTAAAGGAGTCAATCGCCATGATTCAGATCCGGTTACCGGTTTTGCCATTAGTCTGGATCAGATGAAAAAGGATCTGCAGATGATGAAACAGCATAATTTCAATGCAGTCCGCAGCAGCCATTATCCTAATTCACCGTATTTTTATCAGCTTTGCGATCAGTATGGATTCTATGTGATCGCGGAGGCAGATAATGAAAGTCATGGAACACAGTCTCAGTATCTGAAGGATTCCAGCTGGGAAAACGTAAGCAAAAGATGGAATGAGAGGATTTCAGATAATCCGGAGTTTATATCGGCTACTCTGGACAGAACGATGCTCTGTGTACAAAGAGAAAAGAATCGTCCAAGTATCGTGATCTGGTCCATGGGAAATGAATGTGGATACGGATGTACCTTTGAGGAGGCGCTGAAGTGGACAAAAGCTTTTGATCCCACCCGGCTGACCTGTTATGAAAGTTCTTTTTACCGGAATGACAGGAGAAAATATGATTACAGTAACATTGATGTTTTCAGCAGGATGTATCCGTCGCTGGAAGAAATACAGGAATACATGGAAAAGAAACCGGATAAGCCGTTCCTTTTGATCGAATACTGTCATGCTATGGGAAACGGACCTGGGGATCTGGAAGATTATTTTCGTATGATCTGTCAATATCCGATCCTTTGCGGAGGCTTTGTCTGGGAATGGTGCGACCATGGGATTTATCAGGGAAAAGCGGAAAACGGAAAAGAAAAATATTTATATGGCGGTGATTTCCAGGAGGAAGTGCATGACAGCAATTTTTGCATGGACGGGCTGGTTTTTCCGGACCGCACCCCTCATACCGGACTGCTGGAATACCAGAATGTATACCGCCCTGCAAGGATCGTATCCTATGATCAGGAAAGCGGTGTGATCTGTCTGAGAAATCATATGGATCATGTAGATCTGAAAGACTTCCTTTTTCTCACTTATGAGACCAGCTGCGACGGAGTGCCTGTGGAAAAAGGAGAACTGGAGCTTGTGGAATCAATCTGCCCTCATGAGACAGGAAGCATACAGTTGAGAGTAAAGGTTCCCGAATGTGGCAGGTGCTATTTAAAAATTTCCTACCACTTAAAAAACAGTACGGATATTCAGCCCCAGGGAAGTTTCCTGGGATTTGACGAGATACCTCTGAAAAATCAGAACAGCAGAAACCAGAAAGCAGAAAAACTGCTGCAATCTCAAAATGACGGTTATACCTGCGCTGTTCAGGTTTGGGAAAACGACAGGTATGTATGGATAAAGGCGGACAAATTCTGTTATACCTTTAATAAGCTGACCGGGCTTTTTGAGAGTCTGAACAGAGAAGGAGAAGAACTTCTGGATGCTCCATTAGAATTAAACATCTGGAGAGCGCCTACGGATAATGACCGGAAACTGAAGCAGCAATGGACAGATGCCGGGTATGACCGGAGCAGGACCAGAGCCTATAAAACAAGCTGGGAAATGAAAGATGGCAGGGTGATCCTGCACAGTATCCTGTCCCTTTCCGCAGTTGCTCTGCAGAAAGTCCTGGATGTAGAAGCATTATGGGAGATTTCCAATACCGGTGAGATACAGGTAAAGATGAATGTAAAAAAAGACATGGAATTTCCGCAGCTCCCCAGATTTGGTATCCGTTTATTCCTGAAAGGGGAATATGAGAAGGCTTGTTTTTATGGACTTGGCCCTCATGAAAGCTATATTGATAAATGCCGATCCTGCAGTCATGGACTTTTTGAAGCTTCCATTCAGGAACTGCATGAAGATTATCTGAGACCGCAGGAAAACGGAAGTCATACAGACTGTGATTATGTGCAGATCCTTAAAGGCGAAAAAATATTTACGGCAGCAGCGCCAAAGGCATTCTCTTTTAACGTGTCTTACTTTACACAGGAGGAACTGACCCGGAAAGCACACAATTTCCAGCTGGAAAGATCCGGAAATACCGTGGTATGTCTGGATTATGCACAGAATGGAATCGGCTCCAACAGCTGCGGACCGGAATTAAGAAAAGAATATCAGCTGGATGCCGAAGAATTTACATTTGAGATAAAACTATTATTTGGGAAGGATGAATAAAGAAAAATGAACGAAAAGAAATACTTGAAATGGTACAATAAGGTGGGATATGGTTCCGGTGACATTGCCGGAAATGTGGTTTATGCGTTTCTGTCTTCCTTTGTCATGATCTATCTTACCAATACAGTAGGGCTGAATCCCGGTATCGTAGGAACCCTGATCGCAGTATCAAAGCTTTTTGACGGCATCACAGATGTGTTCTTTGGTTCTATGATCGATAAGACAAAGAGCCGCTTTGGAAAAGCCCGTCCGTGGATGCTGTGGGCTTATATCGGCTGTGCTGTGACTCTGGCTGCAATCTTTGCTATTCCTACAAGTATGGGAACATTTGCCCAGTATGCATGGTTTTTTATTGCCTATACATTATTAAACGCTGTTTTTTATACAGCGAATAATATCGCATATTCTGCACTGACTGCACTGGTGACAAAAAACAGTAAGGAACGTGTGCAGATGGGCTCCTACCGCTTTATATTTGCGTTTTCCACCAGCCTTCTGATCCAGTCCCTGACCATTGGTTTTGTAGAATGGATGGGCGGCGGCGCTGCCGGCTGGAGAATGGTGGCTGTGATCTATGCCGTGATCGGACTGGCAGTAAATACGATTTCTGTATTTTCTGTAAAAGAGCTGCCGGAAGAAGAGTTAAACGATGGAAAAACATCAGGAACAGACGAAAAATATTCTTTGATCGATGCCGGGAAACTTCTTTTTACAAATAAGTATTATGTAATGATCTGTGCGACTTATATCCTGCAGCAGATCTATACGGCAATGCTGAATATGGGTATTTATTATATGACCTATATTCTTTTAAACGAAAAACTCTACGGAGTATTTTCCTGGGCCATTAATATCCCTCTGATCATAGCGCTTCTGATTACGCCTGTTTTAGTAGAAAAATGGAACGGGATGTATAAACTGAATCTGACAGGATATGTCATTGGTACTGTGGGAAGGGCTCTGGTAGTCCTGGCAGGTTATATGGGAAGTGTTCCTCTGATGCTCCTGTTTACAGGAATCGCAGCCTTTGGTATGGGCCCGTGGCAGGGAGACATGAATGCGGTGATCGCATCCTGCTCCGAGTATACCTATCTGACAAAAAAGAAAAGAGTGGATGGAACCATGTATTCCTGTACTTCTCTTGGAATCAAGCTGGGCGGTGGAATTGGTATTGCAATTACCGGATGGCTGCTGGATCTCAGCGGATTTGACGGAACTCTTGCAGTACAGAGCGCTTCCTGTATCCGTATGCTCCAGATCATGTATCTGTGGATACCGGTTGTGATTACTCTGATTATTACGCTGCTGATGTCAAAGATGAATGTGGAACGTGCAAATGAAGAGCTGAAAAAGAAACTCTGATCTATTATTAAAGAGATCCTTTTGTAAAAAACACCCTGGGAATCTGATTCTCAGAGTGTTTTTTATCGGTTCATCCCTTATAAACTACTTCTCCACGGCAGATAGTATAGTGGATTTTTCCATAAAGCTCAGCACCTTTAAACGGTGTGTTTGAAGATTTGGAAAGGAAGGTGTCCGCAGTCCATTTTTCATCCGGATCAAAGATTACCAGATCTGCCGGGGCGCCTTTTTCAATGGAGCCGGAAGGAAGATGATAAAGTGCAGCAGGATTCCAGGTCATTTTTTCCAGAAGCTCCATAAGTGTCAGGTGACCGGTTTTTACGAGATTTGTGATACCAAGGCCAAGAGAGGTTTCCAGACCGGTGATGCCGCTGGGGGCTTCTGTAAGAGGTTTGTTTTTTTCTTCCTCACTGTGGGGAGCATGGTCTGTGGCAATTAGGTCGATGGTGCCGTCTTTCAAACCTTCTATGATAGCAAGGCGGTCCTTTTCAGTGCGGAGAGGCGGATTCATTTTTGCCAGGGTACCATAGGTAAGAACCGCCTCTTCTGTCAGTGTGAAATGGTGAGGTGTTGCTTCAGCGTGGATATCGGCTCCCAGTTTTTTGGCAAGGCGAACCAGTGCAACGGAGTTTCCGGAGCTGATGTGCTGGATCACTACAGGAGCTTTGGTATGGAGAGCAAGCATACAATCCCGGGCTACCATAACTTCTTCGGCAATGGAGGGAGATCCCTTGATTCCAAGTTTTTCTGAGACTTCTCCGGCATTGATGCCATTATTGGTGATAAAGCTTTTGTCTTCTTCATGAAGGCTGATAGGCATATTTAATTGTGCCGCTTTTTCCATGGCTTTGCTGCAGAAATCAGCATCCAGAAGCGGGATACCGTCATCAGTAAAACCACAGGCGCCGGCAGCTTTCAGAGCATCAAAGTCATTCATGATCTCACCTTTTAAGCCCTGAGAAACAGCTGCGGTCTGATAGATACGGATTTTTTCTTCTGCTCCGCGGGTGAGAATGTCTTTCAGAGTTTCCACAGAATCAACGGTGGGCTTTGTATTGGCCATACAGATTACTGAGGTCACGCCGCCTTTTGCAGCTGCCAGAGCGCCTGTATGCAGGTCTTCCTTATAGGTAAGACCTGGATCCCGAAAATGGATATGGGTATCGATCAGTCCGGGAGCCACAGTAAGTCCGTCCAATTCGATTATCTGCTCGTTTTCAAGAGGAGAAAGACAGGAGCCAAGCTCAGAGATCTGTCCGTCTGTGATACGGATATCGGTGATGTGGCTTGTGTTTGTACGAGGGTTTACAAGGAAACCATTTTTTAATAACATAGATAAGTCCTCCTTTGGGATTTGTTTTATTGAGGGGAAAGTGTCATTTCCAGAGAAGTATCGCTGAAAAAGGTGTTGGCATTATAAAGATACAGGATTTCCTGTACGTTTTCTACCTGGATCAGTTCTTCCAGATCATCATAATAATATCTTGGATCTACCATAATGATATTGCGGTAATGAGGCGCCAGAAAGGGAATCATGCAGTTTGCATAGGAGTCTTTCAGTACAAGAAGAGTACGGTCTTCTTTTATAGGTGTACTGATCCTGACAAGGGGATGATTTCCATTAAAAAACATGGCATATTTATCTCTGACATTCAGCTGCTCTACAGCATAAAAACTGGCAGTTTTTTTCTGTTCGTCAACATAATTGACAACATGAGCAGGTGTGTCGCTTTTGGGAAGAAATACATAGATATCTTCTTTTTCGTGGGAACGGAAGCCGCTTTTGGCGGACAGTGTGCCCTGAAAACTTCCGGTCACAGGAAATTGTTCATAAGAGCAGACACTGGTATCAAGTCCCATTTTTGAAGCAGCGTCTTTATAGGCAAAATAAGCCGCCTGCGTTGTCCAGTGATGATCTGTGTGATAATAAAGCTGGTGATTCGTGTTTTGCCTAAAAGTATTTCTTACATCAATGCAGGATATGCCGTTTTGCTCCAGGGTGGAAAAAAGTTCATCCATGTATACATTCTGATCTTTTACCGGGGCGGCGGCAGGCAGTTTGTCTTTTAATATGTTTACTGCATTAGGAGCGATCAGCGCATACTGCGCTATGTCTGAATGAGCCTTTGCAAAAGAGGTCATTGCTTCTGTTGTGGCATTGAGGTGCTCTGGAACAGGCGGCGTAAAATCCTCCAGCAGATAGCCGTCTTTTCCAAGGTAAACACCATTGGATTTGGTTTTTCCCATCAGAAGATCTGCTCCTGCTTTCAATTCTACCCACATGTCACGAAGCGGAAACTGATCATTTACATAGGTATCATATTTTTTTTCAAACTGGCCGGAGATCAGGGAAGAAACCGTGGCGTCCGGCTTTGATGCCAGTACACGGTTTTCTTTTTCAGAAAAAGAACGTTCCGGCATAAATATACTGATGAGAAAGACTATGATAAGAAAAAACGGAAACAACAATCCCATATTTCTGAAAAAATATTTATAGCTTTTTGTTTTCTTTTTCATTTTACCTTACCTTCTTAAAATTTTAAATATAAAAATGGCGTATAAGAGTTATAAACCAGGAATGCCACACTCAGAAGCAGCAGGATCATGTTTACGGCGGCGGCTTTCCACGGGCTGCGTCTCATAGAGAGCTTATAGCGCTGATATAATCCGGGACGTGATGCGGGGATAGCGATCAGGAACAGGATCAGAGAGCTTCTCAGGGCAAAAAGCGCCTGTGTATCTGCAAAACCGGAAACACCGATACCGACCAGCGCCATCAGGAAATTTCCCATAGAAGAAAAATCTGTCTGACTGAAAAACACCCATCCGATCATAACAGCCAGCATGGTGTACAGATTTGCCAGAGGTCTTGGTATTTTCTTCAGGAGATCTGTCAGGACAAATTTTTCCAGAAGAAGCAGAAGTCCATAATATAGTCCCCACAGTACAAAATTCCAGCTTGCTCCATGCCACAATCCTGTCAATGCCCATACAACAAAAATATTCCGGACGTGCTTCAGAGGGCTTACACGGTTTCCTCCAAGGGGGATATAGATATAATCTCGAAACCAGCTTCCAAGGGAAATATGCCAGCGTCTCCAGAATTCAGAAACACTGGTAGAAGTATAAGGATAGTCAAAGTTTTTCTTAAAATCAAATCCCAGCATCTTGCCCAGAC
>URWL01000081.1 GCA_900551465.1 uncultured Blautia sp.
TTTTTCGTACTGACGTACATCCTCTGTCTTTACTTCAGCCAGGATTCCTTTGGTAACTGCATACAGAATCGCAACCTGTTTTTCTACCGGAACCGGCTCATTCTGATTCTGCTTCAGAACCTCTACAATACGGGCACCCTGATCCAGACGTGACTTGGTATCTGCATCCAGATCAGAGCCAAACTGAGCAAAGCTCTGCAGCTCACGATACTGAGAGTAAATCAATTTCAGTGTACCGGCTACTTTTTTCATAGCCTTGATCTGCGCGCTTCCTCCAACTCGTGATACAGAGATACCCGGGTTTACCGCCGGCATTACGCCGGAGTGGAAAAGCTCTGTCTCCAGGAAAATCTGACCATCTGTAATGGAAATAACATTTGTAGGAATATAAGCGGATACGTCGCCTGCCTGTGTTTCAATAATAGGAAGCGCAGTCAGAGAACCGCCGCCGTGTTCGTCATCCAGTTTTGCCGCACGTTCCAGAAGTCTGGAATGCAGATAGAATACATCTCCCGGATAAGCCTCTCGTCCTGGCGGACGGCGGATCAGCAGGGAAAGTGCACGATATGCAACCGCATGCTTGCTCAGGTCATCATAGACGATCAGTACATGCTTGCCTTTGTTCATAAAATATTCACCCATTGCACATCCGGAATATGGTGCAATGTACTGTAAGGGGCTTGCTTCAGAGGCAGTGGCCGCCACTACCATGGTATAATCCATGGCTCCGTTTTTGGTAAGGGTCTCTACCAGAGAAGCAACCGTAGAACGTTTCTGTCCGATCGCTACATAGATACAGATCATATCCTTACCCTTCTGATTGATAATAGTATCTACAGCCAGAGCAGTCTTACCTGTCTGACGGTCACCGATAATAAGCTCTCGCTGGCCTCTTCCAATAGGGATCATGGAGTCAATGGCCTTGATTCCGGTCTGAAGAGGTTCATGTACCGAACGTCTTTCACAAATTCCCGGAGCCGGGCTTTCAATTGCCCGAAATTCTTCTGTTACAATAGGTCCCGCACCGTCAATAGGCTGTCCCAGCGCATTTACAACACGGCCGATCATAGCGTCTCCTACCGGAACCGATACGACCTTTCCAGTACGTTTTACGGTCTGGCCTTCGCCGATATTTTCATCGGAACCAAATAATACGATAGAAACACTGTTTTCCTCAAGGTTCTGTGCCATGCCATAGCTTCCGTCCTCAAACTCAAGAAGCTCTCCGGCCATACAGTTTACAAGACCGCTTGCTCTGGCAATACCGTCACCAACCAGAAGGACAGTACCTGTCTCATCCTGTTTGATGGAATTTTCGTAATATTTGATCTGACTGCGGATGACCCTGGATATTTCTTCAGGTTTTAATTGCATGTTTCCATACCATCCTTTAAACAATTATTTCATCAAGTTTTCTGGAAAGAGATGCCAGGCGTCCCTGAATCGTTCCATCATAGGATCTGCCCTCCAGTTCTACACGAAGTCCCGCTACCACAGAAGCATCCTTCTTCTGTGTCAGAGATATCTGTTTGCCGCTGACCTTTTCCAGTTTCTGTTTCAATGTCTCCATCTGTGCATCACTAAGCGCCACTGCACTGGTGACAACTGCCTCAGCGATTCCGTTATCTGCATGATAACGGCGTCTGAACTCATCACAGCAGCCGCCATACTCTCTGAGAATGTTGCGCTCACACAGAAGTTTAATAAAATTCACCAAATATTTTTCCGCCTGTGTACCAAAGGACTGATCTACCAGAGAAGTTCTTTCCTCCCAGGGAATGGACGGTTCACAGAGAAGCTTCATATAATCCGGATTTTCCCAGAACAGCCTTCTGATTTCCTCCATCTGCTCTCCTATGGTTTCCACAAGATTTTCCTCGACAGCAAGCTCATACAGGCTGCCGCCGTAGACTCTGGCAGTCTGTGTCATGATGTCTCACCCACATTCGCAATAAAATCATCTATGAGTTTCGCGTGATCTTCTTCAGAAATCTCCCTTTCGATCACCTTGCCCGCAATCTCCATTGCCATTCCGCCAATTTCATCTTTGATCTCATTGACTGCTTTGCGCTTTTCCTGTTCAATATCTGCTTCTGCTTTATTTTTCATGGCAGCCGCCTGACGGGAAGCCTCACGAAGAAGCTCCTCACTCTGGGCGGAGGCAGTCTTCTGAGCAGAAACCACGATCTCATTTGCCTTATTTTTTGCCTGGATCATATCCTGCTCATACTGAGACTTCATAGCCTCAGCTTCCTCCCTGGCCTTTACCGCATCCTGAATCTGTGCATCTGCCATTTCTTTGCGTTTTGCCAGTATGTTATTGATCGGTTTAAACAAAAAGCGTTTGATCAGATAGACCTGCAGAAAAAGGTTGCAGATCTGTGCAATGAAGGTCCAGGGCACAATACCAACTAATTCCTGTACCTGCATAAGTTTAACCTCCTGTTCTTATACCCGGCTGTTATAAATATGCCGCAATTATCCCAGGAACTTCATGAACATGCCCGGTGCAACAAAGATCAGAAGAAGACCTGTTACAAAACCGTAAATACCGGTTGTCTCTGCGATGGCACAGCCAAGAAGCATAGTAGAGGTTACGTCACCTTTGCACTCCGGCTGACGTCCGATTGCCTCAAGAGCCTTTGCAACTGCATTACCTTCACCGATACCAGGTCCGATACCTGCGATAAGTGCACATCCTGCTCCGATTGCACAGCCTGCAAGAGCGATACCTTTTGCTAAAATAGTAAAATCCATAATATGTTCCTCCTGTTTTCTTTTTTTATTCTTTATTCAGTTTTTCTTTTCAAACAGCTATTCTTCTGCAGCATTTGCAATATACATAACTGTCAGCATACAGAAGATAAAGGCCTGCATGAATCCTGAAAACCAGTCAAAATAGACGGACAGGATTGCAGGAACACCCACATCAAGGATGGGGATCTGTGAAAGGACATTTCCCAGTACACCGGGAAGCAGTCCCAGAAGTGCGGAGCTGGCCACTGCCAGAGCGCCATAGATCAGACCATTGATAACTACGCCGGAAAGAATGTTTCCAAAATGACGGCATGCCATACTGATCGGCGTTGCCAGTTCGGAAAGCACGTTAAAGGGCGTCATAATGGCGATCGGGGTGGTAAAGCCTTTCAGATATCCGCCAAAGCCGCCTGTCTTGATCTTTTGTGCAGTGATCATGATAAATACCACAACTGCCCAGGCTGCCTCCGTGGAAAGATCTGCCGTAGGACTTCGAAGTCCGATAAGACTGATCAGATTGGACACCACACTTGTTACAAACAAGGCAGCTACAAACGGGATCATATGACGGAATTTTTCGCCCATATTCCCAACCACAAACTTATTCGCCTGCTCCACCAGCATTTCCGCAAGTGCCTGTCTTTTGGAGATATTCTCCACTTTCAGGTCATGAGTCAGCCAGATACACAGACCAGTGATCAGAAGCATGACGATCCAGCTTACAACCATGGTCTCGCTGATCTGAAGGTCTCCCAGAATAGGAATGTCCGTTGGAATGGTAAAATAGACTTTTGCCCCGGATATATCCAGATCCATATACGTTTACACCTCCTGTCTTTTTAAAATATATCTATAGAAAACCGCTGTTCATAGATTACAGTCAGTCTTTTATCTTATTGATTTTTCTTAAAAAGTGCATTCAGTTTGATTCCTGTAGAAGGAAATAAAAGCGGTACAAGACCTGCTGCAAATTGAAAACAGGGAGCTACTATAGCTGCTACTGCCCACAGCATCTGAAGAAGCATTCTCTGGGAATAGCTTGCCTTCAGCCTTGCATGGGCTGCTCCCTCTTCCTCACAGGCTGCCACTTTCTGTACGGTTAATCCCATAAGAAAAAAATTCAGGACAGCAATTATTCCGCCGCCGATCCCTCCAAGGATCACTGTATAGTCAAAAGGCACCTTTTCCGGCAGGACACTGTGAAGAATTCCAAAAACGATCCACATCAGAACAAGCCCTGCAATGGTATAAAGTGCCACTTTTTTTGTTTCTTTTTTTACCGCCGGCTGGATATCAGCAAACATATTATTTCTCCCCTTCTGTAATAAAATACTGTATTTTCTTCTTTTTCAGACATACTCCTCATAAATCTTCTATATATGTCTGTTGAAAGACACTTTTTTCTTTTTTGTTTTCTCATCCTTTTTCTGACGGTCCGTAACGTGTAAATACAGTTTATAGGCCACCATAAAAGAACCTCCCAGCCCAAAGAAAAAGCCCGGGATATAAACCCATGCCCCGATTCCCACATGGATATTCAGCCACCAGCAAAGAGCAAGACACAGAAATATCGGTGTCACAAAAGACAGACCGAACTGCGTCAGCATAGTCATATTTTTTATAATGTCGGTCCAGTTCTTCATTCTGGTTTCTCCTTTAAAATAGTCTGTCATTCTTTTTGATAGTTTCTGAAGTTTATGTGTATTTTATCATAATCATATTAGAAATACAACTTTTTATTATGTAATGTCACAATATTTTTGTTATACTACCAAAAATATTATGTTATATATATAACAAAACCCGAAAGTTCTGGTAAACCAGTTCTTTCGGGTTTTGCGGATCACAGCTTCTTTTCTGAAGCGCAGATAATTTTTATTTCTCGTACTCTACAACCACTGTTTCTCCTGGAACTGCCGCTCCGGCATGAGGAGTAACTCCTTTAATGTCGTCCATATTTGTAATGATCATAGGAGTAACACAGCTGTAGCCTTTGCCTTTAATAAAGTCCATATCAAATTCCATCAGAAGATCGCCCTTTTTCACAGACGCCCCCTGGGCAACTTTTTCTGTATAGCCTTCTCCTTTCAGTGCAACCGTATCCATTCCAACATGGATCAGAAGTTCCAGACCGTCTGCGGTAGTGATGCCGATGGCATGCTTTGTATCAGCGATCATAGACACTGTTCCGTCTGCCGGGCTGTATACCCTGCCTTCTGCCGGCTCAATAGCGATTCCGTCACCCAGAATTTTCTGAGCAAACATAGGATCTGCAATATTTTCCAGAAGGACTGCCTCTCCTTTCAGAGGAGCGTAAAGCTTATTGTTCTTTTCTTTTTTTCCAAATAACCCTTTAAACATAAAAAGACCTCTCTTTCCAAAAAGGAGGATGCCTGTGCACCCTCCCTTTTATTATGTAAATTATTTACACAGTTTTTTAAATTCATCCGCTACAAACTGTACCTGTGTTCCAATGATAACCTGTACGTTTGTTTTGCTTGGACGGATAACACCTGCAACACCTGCTGCTTTGATCTTTTTCTCATCAACCTGTGTGTAGTCTTTGATCTCAAGACGAAGTCTTGTGATGCAGTTGTCAATTGTAGCTACGTTCTGTGCACCGCCAACGCCCTCAAGGATTGCTTTTGCAACTGCTGTGAAGTCATTGTTTGCAAGAACAACTTTTGTTTCATCTTCGTCGTCATCTTCACGTCCCGGAGTTTTCAGATCGAATTTAACGATCGCGAAACGGAATACTACGTAGAATACGATAAATGCTGCGATTCCAAGCGGAATGATCAGCCATGTCTTAGCTGCTGCCGGCAGAGATGCGGAGAACAGAAGGTCTGTTGCACCAGCAGAGAAAGAGAATCCTGCACGGAAGCCAAGAGCTACTGTAATAAATGTAAAAATACCATAAAGCAGAGCATAGATTACATACAGTACAGGAGCAAGGAACATGAAACCAAATTCGAACGGCTCAGTAACACCGCAGATAAATGCACAAACTGCTGCGGAAGCTACAAGACCGATAGCAACTTTTTTCTTGTTGCTCTTAGCTGTGTGGATCATAGCAAGTGCTGCACCCGGGATACCAAACATCATACATGGGAAGAATCCTGACATGTACATACCAAGGCTCCATGTAACATCTGCAGATGTTTCGCCTGCCCAGAAGTGTGTAAGGTCACCAAGACCAATGGTATCAAACCAGAATACGTTGTTCAGAGCGTGATGAAGTCCGGTCGGGATCAGCAGACGGTTCAGGAATGCATAGATACCTGCACCAAGAGCACCCATGTTGGCAATACCTTTACCAACTGCAACCAGTCCGCCGAAGATCAGCGGCCATACAAACAGCAGAACTGCGGAAACAACGATGGAAACAACACCTGCAACCATTGCAACGCTACGTTTTCCACTGAAGAATGCCAGCCAGTTCGGAAGTCTTGTGTTTTTGAATTTGTTGTAGCATGTAGCACCGATCACACCGGCAAGGATACCGATGAACGGGTTAGCGATTTTCTGGAAAGCCAGAAGCTGTGTCTGGTTCTCAGCAACGCCAGGTCTGATAACAGTTACAACACCTTCGCTGAGAAGAGTTGTGATCATCAGCCAGGAAGCAAGTGCTGCAAGACCTGCAGTACCGTCGTGGTCATCAGACATGCCCACACCTACACCAATTGCAAACAGAAGTGCCATGTTGTCGATCAGGGCACCGCCTGCTTTTACCAGGAACAGACCAATGGTAGGAATGAGACCAGAGATCTCACCACCCTGCATAGTTGCCGGACACATCAGATATCCAATACCCATAAGGATACCACAGATCGGCAGACATGCAACTGGAAGCATAAGAGCTTTACCCAATTTTTGAAGCCATTTCATCATAGTATGAATCCTCCTTCTTACTTTTCGTTTGTGGACACTGCATTTTATGCATATTCCACAAATCCCCTAGTTCTCCATTACTCTAACAGATAATATTCACTAAGTCCATATATTTTTTTATGATTTATTTATAATTTTTTTAGATTTATTACATTTTCTTTAGCTGATTGTCTCTGCTTTCATGCAATATTCATATATAATAACCATTTACTCTCTTGATTTTAGGTTTTTCTGTAGATATAATGACGTTAGGATTAATTTTTCTTACTGGTATTTCCTGCCAGACTTTATAATAATGGAGGGGTTATCTTTGCAGAACATGACAAAAAACGCACTAAAAGCATCTTTGGAAAAACTTCTGGCAAAAAAGCCGCTGGATAAGATCACCATCAACGATCTTACCTCCGACTGCGGAATCAGCCGAATGACCTTTTATTATCATTTTAAAGATATCTATGACCTGGTAGAATGGGTGTGCCTGGAAAAATCCCGAACAGCTCTCCAGGGAAAAAAAACATATGAATCCTGGCAGGAAGGTCTTCTTCAGATATTTGAGGCTGTTTATGAAAACAAACCTCTGGTACAGAATGCCTATCGGTCTGTCAGTCGTGAACGAATCGAGAATTATCTTTTTACACTTACTCACGGACTTATCATGGAAGTTGTTGAGGAACAGGCAAAAGATCTTCCTATTTCAGAAGAGCACAAGGCCTTTATTGCAGATTTTTATAAATACAGCTTTGTGGGGATCATGCTGGACTGGATCAGTCAGGGAATGAAAGCAGATTATCAGTCGATCGCCGAAAACATCTGTACAACGCTTCACGGATGCATTGCCAAATCTATTAATAATTATACAACC
>URWL01000082.1 GCA_900551465.1 uncultured Blautia sp.
AGGAGCCTTCGCCTGTTTTCAATCAGAATTGCGGACTTGTTTCGCAATTACCTAACATTGTTACAGGCTTCCCTTTGTAGAAAGTACATCTGTGATCCTGGGGTCAAAGGAAGTCGCCTGGTCAAGGGCTTTGGCAAAGCTTTTAAACATTGCCTCTGCCAGATGATGGCTGTTTCCATTGGTAAGTACTTTAAAATGCAGATTCATGCCTGCACTGCAGGAAACAGCATAAAAGAATTCTTTTACCATTTCTGCTGTCATATCGCCTATACGTTCTGAAGAAAATACTGCATCTGAAGAATAATAGGGGCGTCCGGAAAGATCCACTGCACAAAGAACTAATACTTCATCCATGGGAAGGATGCAGCTTCCAAACCGCCGGATTCCTTTTTTATCTCCTGCTGCTTCTTTGATGGCTGTTCCCAGAACAATACCGGTATCTTCTATGGTATGGTGATCATCTACATTCAGATCTCCATGAACACGGATACAAAGATCAAATAAGCCATGTCTTGTAAAACCATCCAGCATGTGATCAAAAAATCCCACACCCGTAATAATATCGGAATACCCGTTTCCATCCAGAGTCAGTTTCAGTTTGATCTCTGTTTCTTTTGTATTTCGCTGGATTGATGCCTCTCTTGTCATAATCACTCTCCTGTCTCCTCATTTTCGAAACGGACTGCAATAGAATTTGCATGAGCAGTCAGCTGTTCTGATGAAGCAAACTGTTCAATATCTTTGTGGATCTTTTTCAGTGCTTCCCGGGAATAATATACAATACTTGATTTTTTTACAAAATCGTCTACAGAAAGCGGCGAGAAAAATTTCGCAGTCCCATTGGTAGGAAGTACATGGTTCGGACCTGCAAAATAATCGCCCAAAGGTTCCGAACTGTATTCTCCAATAAAGATCGCTCCTGCATTTCTTACCTTCATCATAACTTCAAAAGGATTTTTCGTGACGATCTCCATATGTTCTGACGCAATGGCATTGGCGGCCTCAATTGCTTCATCCATATTCTCTGCAATCATTATATATCCAAAATTATCCAGAGATTTCCGGATGATCTCTCTGCGGGAAAGAACCTTGACAAATTCATCCACCTCATAGCTGACCTTCTCTGCCAGTTCTCTGCTTGTAGTGATCAGGATTGCTGACGCAAGCTCATCATGTTCTGCCTGGGAAAGAAGATCTGCGGCAACAAAGCGCGGATCAGCGCTGTCATCAGCCAGGATCAGAATTTCGCTGGGACCGGCAATGGAATCAATACTAACATGACCGTAGACCGCTTTCTTTGCAAGCGCCACAAAAATATTTCCAGGACCTACAATCTTATCTACTTTAGGAATACTTTCAGTACCATAAGCAAGGGCTCCTACTGCCTGTGCGCCGCCTGCCTTATAAATTTCATCTGCCCCTGCTTCCCTGGCAGCTACCAGAGTAGAAGGATTTACTTTTCCATCTTTTCCAGGAGGAGTTGTCATAACGATCCGGTCTACTCCGGCTACTTTTGCCGGAACAATGTTCATAAGCACAGAAGACGGGTAAACAGCCTTTCCTCCGGGAACATAAACTCCCACACGCTGAAGGGGAGTTACTTTCTGCCCAAGCATGGTTCCTTCTTCAGAAGAGGTAAACCAGCTGTTCTGTTTCTGCCTTTCATGATAATTTCTGATATTTACCAGCGCTTTTCGGATCACATCCACCAACGCCGGATCAACGGCATCATAAGCCTCTCTTATTTCTTCCTCCGTTACCTGGATGGTCTCTTTTGTAATCTCTGTTTTATCAAATTCCCTGGTATAGGCAAAAAGAGCGCTGTCTCCTTCTGTACGTACTTTATTTAAAATTTCTGCAACAGCAGCTTCATAATTTCCGTAATTATTAGGGCTTCTTTTTAAAAGATCCTCAAGAATATCTTTTGTTGTTTCTTTTGTAAGCGATACGATCCGCATATTTTTTTCCATCCCTTCTGTAAATACTTGAGCAGATCAGTTTTTTATTACACTGCGAAGATCACTGATCAGTTTTCGGATCCGCTCATCTTCCATCTTCATGCTCACCTGATTTACGATCATTCTTGCAGAAAGAGGACAAACCTCCTCCAATACTTTCAGTCCGTTTTCTTTTAGTGTACTCCCGGTTTCCACAATGTCCACGATCACTTCGGAAAGTCCTACAATAGGAGCCAGTTCAATGGAACCGTTCAGCTTTATGATCTCTACTGTCTGGTGCTTTTTATTGTAAAAATAATCTTTTGCAATATTAGGATATTTTGTGGCTACCCGGATCAGCTGATTATTATGCAAAAATTCTCTGGCACTTTCCGGACCGCAGACACACATCCTACAGGCTCCAAATCCCAGATCCATAACCTCATAAAGTTTTCTTCCTTCTTCAAGAATCGTGTCTTTTCCTGTAATTCCAATGTCTGCCGCACCATATTCTACATAGGTAGGAACATCTGGTCCTTTTGCAAGAAAGAATTTTAATTTCAGTTCCTCATTGACAAAAATCAGTTTTCGTGAGTCTTTATCGCGGATTTCCTGACAGGTAATTCCTATCTTTTCAAAAATATCCAGTGTTTTCTGAGCCAGACGTCCTTTTGTCAGAGCTATTGTCAGATATCTCATTTCAGCAGCCCTCCTTTACTTTCCGCAGAGCTACCCGCCTGCCTTCTTTTCTCAGTCTCTGTGCCTTTGCCACTGCCTCTTCCAGCATATCTTCTGTATAAGTCAGAATATATGGCTCTTCCTCCTGAAAAGTTTCAATCTTCTGTCTTGACAGTGCTGTCAGAAGGCTGTCTATCACAATAACCAGGCCAATGGAAGCCGCCGGAGTACCAAAATGTTTCAGAAGGTCATTATAGCGTCCTCCTTTTACAATAGGTTCTCCTGTACCATAGGTATAGGCCTGAAAAATAATGCCGGTATAATACTGGATCTTGCTTACCATTCCAAAATCAAAGCTGATATATTTTTCATATCCGTAAATTTTCAGGATCTCATAAATTTTTTTCAGACGTTCTACTGCCCGAACAGCCACAGGATTATCGGTAAGAGAACTGGCTTTGTCCAAAATTTCTCTTGCTCCAAATAAATGAGGTATCTGCTGAAGTGCTGTGGAAAGCTTTGGATCAAGTTTTTGTTCTCCAACCAGCTCTTCCACACCAAAATAATTTTTTTCCGCAATCAGTTCCTGAAGATGTTCCTCTGCCTCCTCATCCAGATCAGCTTCCCGGAGAAGGGACTTGAAATAGTCCACCTGTCCTACACTTACCTGAAATTCTCTTAATCCTGATGCCAGAAGACACTCTACTGTCATGGCAAGAAGCTCCGCATCTGCTTCCGGAGAATCATCACCGATACGTTCTACCCCCATCTGAGTGGTTTCTTTTAATCTGCCCTGATAGCTGGAGCTGTTTACAAAAGCCTGTCCTGTATACGACAATGTGATTACTTCTGTTTCCGGAGAAAAATATGTGGCACAGGCTCTGGAAACAGAAGGCGTAAAATCAGGCCGCAGAACAAGGGTATTCCCTTCTCTGTCAAAAAATTTATAAAGGTCCCTGGAAGGAACAGTTCCTACTTCTCTGCTGAACACCTCAAAATATTCAAACGTCGGTGTTTCAATCTCCTCATATCCATATCCCTGAAAAACCTTCCGGATACGCTCCTGCAGCTGATGTTTCTGTGCACATTCCCTGCTGTAGATATCCCGGACTCCCTCTGGAGTGTGAAAAATCCTCTGCATACTCTTATCCTCCCGAACTTTACTTTAGTTCACTACCATATTACTATACGAAATATCTAAAATTATAGTAAATAAAAAAGAGATTGTCAATCCCGCAAATTCAGATCTGTTTTTATACCTTCCAGATATGGTACGAAAAATCCGCCCTGCCGTGGCAGATAAAAGCATTCTTCCAGTTCTTCCCTTCGGAAACTCTTCCGTCCTCCTTGTTCCATCCTGTTCCAGAATATGAGCAGCAGCCTTAAAGGCAGATAATAAAAAAGATCCTCACTGCTGAAAAAAAGCAGAAAAAAAGCAATCCCTCCCTGTTCTTCAAAGGCCTGCATAAACTCTACCTGATGGCGGTGGATATTACTTAAAGGGAAGGTATCCGTGCGGCATTCCTTTGCATCGAAGCATACAGGGATTCCCTGTACAGCTCCAATATAATCCACGGTACTTTTCTGCTCAAAATAAGCCAGTGTGATCTGATGATGATTTTTGTCCATTTTTACAGGTGTAATAGGTGTAGGGATCTTCTGGATCAGCGCCAGCTTCTTTTCTGCATACTGCTCATTTGTACGATTGACCAGTTCCTCCAGGGTTGAACCCCGGAGGCCTCTGCTTCCCCACGCCATGATTACTTCAACATTTTGATAGACGGGAAATAGCGTACGATTGCTTTTCCGACAATCTGATCAAATGTAACAAAGGTGTTGTCCCAGAATCTGGAATCTCTGGAATTTTCACGGTTATCTCCAAGCATGAAATAGGAATTTTCCGGAACCACATAAGGTCCATAATCTCCTCTCGGAGTCTCCGGCACAAAACTGTCATCCAGCGGCTGCTGGGCTCCGTTGATATATACTTTTCCGTCACGTATCTCCACAGTTTCTCCTGGAAGACCGATCAGACGTTTGATAAAAAGCTGACTCTCATCATCCGGATATTTAAAAATAATAATATCAAAACGCTCCGGATCCTTCATTTTCCTGGAAATGTGATTTCCGAAAATATCTGCATTGATTCCGTATGCCAGACGGAAACCAAAGACACGGTCACCGGTCATAATAGTATTTTCCATAGATTCTGAAGGAATTTTCGCATTAATAAGTACAAAATTATTCACAAAAAGTACGATCACAACCACAATAATGATCATTTTTACATAATCCCAGATTTCATTCCAGATTTTCATGATAACTCTCCTCTAACTGTTCTTCTTTGATGATATAAGTAAATAATTCCGGCGGTTCCGCGTAAAAACTTTTTTCGGATATGCTTTCCAGACATCCGGTAAGTTTTGGAAACGTCAGACAGTATGCATGCAGAAGCTGATGTCTCAGCCCGTATTTTTCACGGACACTCCTGTTAAATTCTCTGTTTCCATATTTCGCATCTCCCATAAGAGGATAACCCTGAGACGCAAGATGAGCACGTATCTGATGAGTGCGTCCTGTTATCAGTCTTACCTTCAGAAGCGTTACCCTTCCATTACTGCCCAGAGGTGTATACACCGTTTCAATGGGCTGAGCATCTTCTTCTGGAGTTTTATATATGGTTACCTTATTCAGCTTTTCATCCTTTTTCAGATAACCTTTCATATGACGCTTTTCTTTCAGAACACCTTTTACCACGCACAGATAATCTTTATGGACAGTTCTGTCGTGAAAAAGTTCCGAAAGCTCCTGAAGTCCGAAAAGACTTTTTCCTGCTGCCACGATACCACTGGTATTTTTGTCCAGACGATTGCATACAGAAGGTCTGAAAGTTGTAAGTTCCTCTTCTGTTATGCTGCCTGTTCCCAGCAAATATCCTGTCACATATTCTACCAGAGAAGGAACTCCGCTGTCATCAGGCTGCGAAAGCATTCCGGCTGGTTTATTGATCAGAAGCATATGACTGTCTTCATAAAGGATATCCAGCTTTGTTTCTGCCCTGGGAGCTTTTTCAGTGCCGCTGAATTTCAGATAAGTATCATCACTTAAAAAAATCCTGATCTCATCTCCAACAGACAATTTTTCGTTTCCGGATGCTTTTTTTCCATTCAGGGTAATATTTTTTTTACGAAGCATTTTATAAAGAAAACTCTTGGGCGCTTCTCGAAGAAGCTTTGCCAGATATTTATCAAAACGCTGCCCTGCTTCATTTTGATTGATCATAAACTGTTTCATAATTCACCTACAGACAGATCGCCAGAATTGTATGGCGGATCAGTTCATTTCTTGACAATTCCGGATAACGTTCATCCGGACGGAATTTAATTCCTTCTTCCAGTGATTCTCTGTGCTGGTTCATAGAATCCAGACGTTCCAGAAAAGGTTTCAGCTCTTTAAAGATCTTAACCGTGGCGCGGTATCCATTTCCTTTCAGGATCTTCTGTGCTTCGTTTTCCATAAAGGCAGCATCGATTTTAGGATCGCTGCTGTATCCCACTACCAGGTTTCCACAGATGGCAAATGCATCAATAAAGGCGCTTTTTTCATAAAAGGTCATGTACATTTCATAAGACATGACCAGGTCACCGCAATGTTCCCGGATCTGTTCATACACAGACTTCTCCATGGACGGGGACCGAAACAGCATGATCAGATTTACCATCATCTTACAGGCAGGGAGACATCCTACTACAGCAACAACCGTCCATATTGTCAGTCTTGTTTTAAAATATAGAAGCGCAGTAAAAAATATCAGAAGAGGAACTGCAAACAAAATGGCCGTGATGATCAGTTTCCTTTTCTTTTCCGCTGCAATATAGCCAAATTCGCCTTTTTTTGCTGATTTTCCAGTATTTTTTTTGCTCATGTAATACTCCTTGATATATTATTTCTTTTTCTTCTGATGGGTATGCCGGATGGTTTTTCTGCTATATTTTCTTCCTGTCTGTTCCTTGTTTTTTGTTTTTTCTCCAGTCTTCCCACGCTCCGGACGTATCAGACACTTTGGTCCAAATCCCACCAGATCCATCCGTCCTGCCATTTTAAGCCCCTCCAGTACAAGAACTCTGTTTGCAGGATTTTTATACTGCATCAAAGCTCGCTGGATAGCTTTTTCATGAGGGTCTTTTGGAACATATACTTTCTCGCCTGTAAGAGGATGGATCCCTGTATAGTACATACAGGTAGAAAGAGTAGACGGTGTGGGATAAAAGTCCTGTACCTGTTCCGGTGTAAATCCAAGGTCACGAACATACTCAGCAAGCTTCACCGCATCCTTTACCGTACAGCCTGGATGAGAAGACATAAAATATGGTACTGCATACTGCTTCTGCCCTGTTTTTGCATTTTCCTTTTCATAAGCCTTTAAAAATTTCTCATAAACCTGATGAGATGGCTTGCCCATATAGCGAAGCACCTGATCGGATACATGTTCCGGTGCAACCCGGAGCTGCCCGCTGATATGGTACTTCACAAGCTCCTGTAAAAACACAGGACTTTTATCTGCCATTACATAATCAAAACGCACCCCTGAACGGATAAATACTTTTTTGACCTTTGGAATCTTGCGAAGCTTACGAAGAAGCGCTACATAATCGCTGTGATCTGCAGTCAGATTTTTACACGGCTCCGGAAAAAGACACTGACGATTCTGGCAGACACCCTTTGTCAGCTGTTTCTCACAGGAAGGCTGGCGAAAATCTGCCGTTGGGCCTCCAACATCATGAATATATCCTTTAAATGCCGGATCCTCTGTCATATGTACCGCTTCTTTTATAATAGAATCATGACTCCTTGTCTGCAGTAT